>JAYZEI010000001.1:0-8509 GCA_036337375.1 Planctomycetota bacterium
AAAATACACAAATAACCCGTTGACGGCTCGGTACACCAGCCGCAATACTCATGGGCGTGGCGTGCGGTCGTAGCTCTCGGTCGGCGGCGTCCTGGTGGTTTCAAGGTCGAATTGGAGGAATGAAAAGATTGAACGCTCGCAAAGGTTAAATGAACAAATCCGCATCACACCCGTTCGGGTCGTCGATGAGGAAGGCGAACAACTTGGCATCATCGAAACTGAAGAAGCGCTCCAAACCGCCCGTTCTAAGGGCATGGACTTGGTCGAGGTAGGCCCCAATGAGCGGCCGCCCGTCTGCCGGATCATGGATTTCGGCAAGTACAAGTACCAGCAGAAAAAGCGCAAGCACAAGAACAAAACCCATGTACATCATGGCCGGACCAAGGAAATTCGCATCCGACCAAAGATCGGGCAGCACGATATCGACTTTAAAGTCAATCACGCTCGCGAGTTTCTCGAACACAAGGACAAGGTGTCCGTGGCGGTGATCTTTCGCGGCCGCGAACTGGCCCACATGGAGGAAGGCCGCCGGGTTTTACAACAGTTCATCGAGAAACTGGCCGACATCGGTAAAGTGGAAATGCCGCCCAGCCAGCAGGGACGACGGATCGTGTGTATGCTGGCTCCGAAGTAGCTGTCGCTGATCGGCGGCGGCTCTTGGTCAGGCCGTGGTCGCAGCCTTGGGATGATCCCGGCAAAGGTGGCTACGCCTTGCCGAAGATAGAGGCAGGTCCGTCAAAAGGCTCGATCGCGTGGGGATTCCCCTCTTTTTTCCGAGGGACGCTTCTTTTATACTACGTGACTTCAATTTACAGCCGAAGAAGGAATTTACAGCCGAAGAAGGTCCGTAGCTCGATGCCGAAGCAGAAGACCCACAAGGGTACTAAAAAACGATTTCGACTGACCGCCAAAGGCAAGGCGAAGCATCGCGGCACCGGCACGAGCCACTTGGCGTCGCGAATGGAACACAAGCGGAAGCGAAATCTGCGTGGCACGCGAACGGTGAATGACACCAACGCAAAAATGATTCGCGAAGCGTTGGGGAAGTACAGCAACTAGGGAACCGTCGGCCTTCAACTCCGGATCATTTCATCCCGACTGATCGCTGACTGCTAAAAACATGCGAACTACCAAAGGCGCAGCCCGGCGTCGGGCCAAAAAGCGACTGTTCAAGCGGGTCAAAGGATTCCGTGGCGGACGCAGCAAGCTGTTGCGGACGGCCAAGGAAGCTGCCGTCAAGTCGGACGCATACGCCTTTCGCGACCGTCGGGTTCGAAAGCGTGAATTCCGAAAACTGTGGATCATCCGAATCAATGCCGCCGTACGGATGCGGGGTCTCCGCTATAGCCAGTTTATTCATGGGCTTAGCCAAACCAAGATGGAACTGGATCGCAAATCCCTGGCGGAAATGGCCGTCAACGACCCGGCAGCGTTTGACCAGGTCGTCGAGCAGGTCAAAGAGGCCCTTGGAACTGCCGCTTAACTGCCGTGTCACTCGACGCATTTCTCTCTGAACTGGGCCAATTAACAACCGACGCCACCGCCGCGTTTTCCGCCGCAGCGGACACCGAATCGCTTGAATCTGCGCGGGTGGAATTCCTCGGCGCAAAGAGTGGGCAATTAAAGACGGTTCAAAAAGGGCTCGGTACCGTCGACAAGGCCGACAAGCCGCTCGCCGGTAAGTCATTCAACGAAACCAAACAAAAAGTCGAAGCGGCCTTTGAAGAGGCCGGCAGCCGACTGGCCGGTTCCGCGATACGGCAAGAAGCCGCTGATTTCGATCCCACGGAGCCCGGCCGGCGGACTCGTATCGGACATGCTCATCCCATCACACAGACGATCGAAGAACTCAAAGATATTTTTGGCCGGCTCGGATTCAACGTCGTCGAGGGGCCCGAAATTGAAGATGAATGGCACAACTTCGAGGCGCTGAATATCCCGCGCTCGCACCCGGCTCGAGACCCGTTGGAAAACTTTTACCTGGCGACCGCCACCCGCCACTCCGACTCGCCGCTGCTACTTCGCAGCCAGACCAGCACCGTGCAGATCCGCGTGATGGAAAACACGCCACCGCCGGTCCGCATCGTTTCGCTGGGCCGCGTCTATCGCCCGGATACCGCCGACGCCACGCATTATCCGATGTTCCACCAGATTGAAGGACTGTTGGTGGACAAGCAGGTGACGATGGCGGATTTGAAAAGCGTGCTGAGGATGCTGTGCAGCAGTTACCTGGGCGAAGATGTGCATGTCCGGTTCCGCACCTCGTTTTTTCCGTTCACCGAGCCGAGTGTCGAAGTCGATATGTCCTGGCACGGCGGCTGGATCGAAATGGGTGGTGCCGGAATGGTCGACCCGAATGTCCTCCGCGCGGTTGGGTACGATCCGGACGAGGTAATCGGTTTCGCGTTCGGACTGGGTGTCGAACGCCTGTGCGCGCGGCGGCATGGGGTTCGGGATATTCGAGAATTTTACAAGAACGACGTGCGATTTTTGCATCAGTTTTGACCCTTGAGCGACCCCGCCACAGCAGACACGCCGGCCGTACGGCTTAGCGTTCAACGAATTTGGATAAAACGAAATGCTCGTTAGCTGGGACTGGCTGAAACAATACGTCGCACTCGACATGCCGCGGGAGCAGCTCGAGCATCGACTGATGATGTCTGGCTTGAATCACGAGGGCACGGAGGCCGTCGGCGACGACATCGCCATTGATCTGGAAGTCACCAGCAATCGGCCGGACTGTTTGGGACACACCGGCGTAGCCCGCGAAATCGCAGTGCTCTACGGGGCTAGCCTTCGCCTTCCTCCCGCAGAGCCGGCGGAGTCACAAGCTGCCGTCGATTCATTAACCAAAGTCCGCATCGACTGCCCGGAGCTTTGCAGCAACTATATCGCCCGCGTGATTCGCGGCGTAAAGATCGGTCCCAGTCCGGAATGGATGGTGCGGCGGCTGCAAACGCTGGGCATTGCCGCAATCAACAACATTGTCGATACCACCAACTACGTGCTGATGGAATGCGGGCAACCGCTTCACGCCTTCGATTTAGCAAAACTCGCCGGCCCTGAAATCATTGTCCGCCAGGCCCGCGATAAGGAGCCTTTCGTCGCCATCAATCATCGGGCGTACGTGCTCGAACAGGGCATGTGCGTCATTGCCGACTCGGATCTTCCCGTCGCGCTCGGCGGCGTCATGGGCGGTGCCGACACCGAGGTGACCGCCGCAACAACAGAACTGCTGATCGAAAGTGCGATGTTCGACCCCATTTCGATCCGCAACACGGCCCGCCGGTTGAATCTGCACAGCGATTCCTCCTATCGGTTTGAACGCGGCCCCGATCCGGCAGGAGTCGATTGGGCCAGCCGACGCTGCTGCGAGTTGATTCTGGAATTGGCGGGCGGGGAAATGGCGGCCGGTGCGGTCGACGTCGGCCCACCGCAGGACGCACCTCAACCGATCGTACTGCGACTCGAACAAATCGAACGTGTGCTGGGGATCACGGTCGGAGCCGATGAAATTCGCCGAATCCTCACAGCGCTGGGCAACCTCGAAACCCGCTGCGACGAATCGACCATCGAGGTAACTCCCCCAAGTTGGCGCCGCGACCTCACGCGTGAAATCGACCTCATCGAAGAGGTTGCGAGGATTCACGGCTACGACAATATTCCCGAAGACGCACTGGTTCCGATGTCGGTTTCCTCCCGAACGGATGAAGACCGAGTGCTAAAAAATGTGCAGCAAGCGCTTTCCGCCACCGGTTTTGACGAAGCCCTGACGCCAAGCGTTGTGGACGAAAGAACTTCGTCGGCGTTCAGTCCCTGGTCGGATGCCGAGCCCTTGGCGACACAAACGCCACTGCTCCGCGGCGCGACCTATTTGCGGAGGAGCCTCGTGCCCAGCTTACTGGCGGCACGACGGACGAACGAAACGCTGGCCAATTTGGACATTGAGTTGTTCGAAATCGCCAACGTCTATCTGCCCCAAGCTGACCAATTACCAAACGAGGAAAAAGCGATCGGGCTGACCAGCGGTGGGGACTATTTCCATGTCAAAGGCGCGATCGAGACGGTCGCCGCCGCCATCAACCTCCGCGGTGAATTAAAAGTCGTCGCCGCACAATCAGAACTGTTCGAGCCGGGTCATTGCGGCGAATTGCGGATCGGTGACGAGGTGGTTGGCTACCTGGGCGAAGTGAGCCCGTCGGGGCTCAAACAGTTTGAATTGCGCGGTCGCACCACCGTAGCCGAAATTCGCCTTGCGCCTTTAGTCGCCGGCAGCGAACTGATTCCGCGACATGAAGTGACTCCATCCTTTCCCGCCGTCGAACGCGATTTGAATTTCGAAGTCGACGAAGCGGTGCGCTGGTCGGATCTGGCAGCGACCGTTCGATCCAGCGCGGGCAGCCATTTTGAAAACCTTCAATATCTCGAAACTTATCGCGACGAAAAGCGACTGGGACCGGGAAAGAAGAGCCTGGTCCTCAAGGTCATCTTCCGCAAGCCCGACGGCACGCTGACCGGCGAAGAAGCCGACGCCGCGCGCGAGCAAATCGTGACCGCATGTCAAAACAGTCACAGCGCCTCGCTGCGAATGTAGTCGATCTTTCACGCCGCCACCGACAACAAACGACTTGCCGGCGGAACTACCTGGCTACCGGAAAATCGGCGACCGCTTGATCCGGCCTTGGAGCACGAAACCGCCGTACAACAAAGGCGGATCCGCACTCGGATGTTGGCGACAGCGGGCCCACTCGGCACCGGCCTTCGTGAATTATTAGACGGCCGATTCGCCGAATGCCGCAAGCTCAGAACTCGGCCGCGTCGTCCCAAATGCTGGGCAGATACTTTGCGTTAATGCGCTGCTTCACCAGCGTCCGCTGGCGGTCGTTAAGCGTCGTCGTCCGCTCCAGCGCTTCGAGAATCGCGCCTTCGTATTTCCCGAGTTTTGTCAACGCAAACGCGCCGGGCAACGTAAAAGGGTGAACGCCCGCCAACCGCTGCCGCGGCCCTTCGCTCACAATTTCAATTTCGATGAAAACGTAGTTGCCCATGGTCGGTAACTGTTGCGTGTTATTTTGAGCTTTGACAAACCCGTCTTTGACCTGGACCATCCACCCCTTGCCATCATCGTCCCATCTCGCAATCACCTCTTTACTGTTACAAATCAGGTAATGACAGTTGCGGTGAAGGTTTTCCGGAGGATTGAAATCCAAGCCCGCCGCATCCGCCGCCGCGGCATCCTGTTTGATTTCGGGCGTCGGCCCGCTGTCGTCGCCGCCCGAAAATGAAATCGTCGGCGTCGGTTCGTTTTCTTCGACCGAAAATGATATCGTCGGTGCCGGGGCGGATTTCTTCGGCGTCTCTTCGTACGTGTCGCTATCTTCATTCGTCAACGGAACGACGGACTTGCATTCGGGGCAACGGCCTTTCTTGCCCGCGTATTCGTCGGGCGCTTTGACTTTGGCATTGCATTTGGGGCAGCGCGTGCGAATCATGTTCCGTTCTCCTGACTTCCATCGTAGTCGCCCGCCGGCGCCCGTTGCAACCAGAAAAGCCCGCTCCGTAACAGAACGAAGCGGGCCGTTTCGCAAACCAACGGTACTAGATACCGAATTGTCAGTACGTCCCCATTCACCAGCGGGCGAAATCGAATCCGCCTGCAGAAACTGGATGTTGCAGTACGATCAACGTTCGGCCGGTGCTGGAGGTGGCGGTGCGTCATCCGCCGCTGGCTCGGCTGCGGTCCGGTGCTTTTCACAGCAGACTCCACCCCGCACGCAACAACAGGGCTTATAGCAATTCAGCAACCGCCAAACATCTGGTTTCATGCCGTAAACAAACACGTTCAGTTCGCGCCGCCTGTGACCATGGCCCTGGTGCCGATAGATTTCGGTCACAAAGATCGGCGGATGCGACCCCGTCGGATAACGATAAACGTGAGGTGTCGACTGCGGGGCGGGCTGTTTTCCGGCAGCATCCTTTTGCTGCGCGAAGGTGCTGGGCACAAAAACCATCAGACTCCCGAACAAAATTACAAACAGAGATGCTCGCTTCATGGTATTCCCCTTCCAAAGCGGTGTCGAAAAGATGGGAAAAATAGGGAATACAGACTAGGGCAATCTTGCCGATTTACAAGGCGGGCCCGCCAGGGGCGACAACCGCGAGCGCGGTCGCTAGCGCGGATACCACCAAACCACATTAGAGACAGGGAGTTACGCAGCCGAAGCGATTTTCTGTCTAAGAAACTCGAGCAACGCATCGGGCTCATCGGTACCGATACGCAACCGTCTGTCGCCGAGCCTTAACTCCACGCAGTCAAATCCCCACAGGTTGTACGTCCATCCCCGACCCGGAACGTAGTGTACACCCCAGCCGTCGATGAGCCTGCTGCGGCTCCTTTCGGCTTCGCTGATATCTGCGTAACGAATCCGCTTCCGGATGAGTGGAATGGGTCCGAACCGGACGAGCAACGCGTCTCCATCGTCGCGGACGATCAGCCGCCCTAGGCACAATGAGAAAAAGAAAACAATACTCGCCACGGTGACCATCGCGTAGAAGACAACCGGATTTGCATGCAGCAGCAATGCCAAGCCCAGCAAGAGAAAGACGACCGGCAACAGGATGACATCAAAATGGCCGGTCTGCACGTGTTCGTACTTCATCATCACACCCCAGCTTGGACCGAGTGAGAGACTTCCCAGAATTAGGATCTGGCCAGTTCATTCCGTATTCGTCGGAAATTTGCAGTTCTTGACAGGTTCTTGAACAATTTCCTGTCCGCTGTCAATTGCCAACGAAACTGCGAAGGCTACTTTATGAGCAGGTGCCACGATTGATTTTCTTGTCGGCGAAAGACGGCGGGCACCGGAATGGATGCAACAGACCGGTATGGAATGGCTGTTTCGTTACCTGAACGCACCTCGTCGTTTGGTGGACCGTTACGCCCGCGCCGCGTGTCTGTTTCCGCTGCTTGCGTGGCGTGAGTGGCGCGGCGGTCGATTGCCGACAAATTAACTCTGCCGTAGCGGAAAACTCGCTGGTATGCTGTTATACTGGTGCGACGGTCGATCAATCCCCGCGCTTCCTTGACACCTGGTCGTAATCACGACCGACATTCGCTTCTTGTTTTTGACGTCCTTTTGTATCGAAACGAGTCCCAGCCATGCCGACGACCGAACAGCAGGTTTTCAAAAAGATCGTTCTGCATAACAAAATGATGAACGAAGCGACCGTGGATCGGTTACTGAGCCAGTTGCCGGATCCTGAAGATGCGGTGAAGTACCTGGTCAAAAAGGACAAACTGGCAGCCGCCACCGCCAAGCAACTGCTGTCCCTGTACCGAAAAGGATTGAAAAAAAATGACGAGGGCGGAAACAGCGATATTGGTTCTAAAAATTCTCCAAACAAACCCTCGACAGACGACTCCTTTGCGGCGATGTTCGACGACATTCTGACCGACCGACCGACCGACAGCGCGCAGCCCGCCGCATCTGCCGCAGACATCGTCAAAGAACTGAATTCCAATGAAAATTCGGCGGGTAAGAACAATCGCGCAGAGTCGACAACATCCGCTGCGGCGGCGGCAGTTGTGGAACTGCAAGGTGCCGCGAACCCGGTCACGGACCCGGCGGCCGGATTCACTGATTTTCCCAGCCAGGAAACCGTGCCGGTTGATGACCTATTCGAGGACGACGAAGATCTACCGGTTCTTCAACGGGACGATGCCAGCGGCGAGAAGCCTGCAAAAGCAGCCGGCCAAAATGCGGCGACAGATGAGCCGGCCGACAAACTCAGTCAAGCCGAGTCGCCCGACGACTCTGTCGATCCGGCCGACAAAGAATTAATCCACAATATCCTGCGGATGGCGCGGAAAATCAAAGCCTCGGACGTACACATCACGGCCGGTCTTCCGCCAATCGTCCGTGTTGTCGGAAAATTGCAAGACCTGGATTTACCGGCGATTCCACCAGAGCAAACCCGCAAGTCGCTCATGGCGATGACAAACGCCAGGCGGCGGGCGGAATTTCTTGAGCGGAACGACCTCGATTTTTGTTACGACGCGGGCCCCGAATTAGGACGGTTCCGCACCAATTTCATGATTGAGCAACAGGGCATGGACGGAGTGTTCCGGCTCATCGACACCGAGGTGCCTAGCTTTGAGCAGTTGGGACTACCCGAGCAGGTAAAGCGACTGACGGATTACAGCCAGGGGATGATCTTGATAACGGGACCGAAAGGCTGCGGCAAGACCACGACGTTGGCGGCCATGGTCGACCTGCTCAATACCACTCGCCAAGAGCACATCATCCTGATCGAAGATCCGATCGAGTTCATTCACCCCAGAAAGAAAGCGCACGTAAACCAGCGGGAAGTGGGAACGCACACCAAGTCCTTCGGCAACGCACTGCGGGCCGCACTGCGCGAAGCTCCGGACATTATCGTGGTGGGCGAGATGCGCGATTTGGAAACCACATCACTCGCCATCACTGCCGCAGAGACCGGACACCTGGTT
>JAYZEI010000002.1:0-8082 GCA_036337375.1 Planctomycetota bacterium
CGGAAGCCCCCGCCATTCTATCCAGACTAGAGGCACACAATGGCCCGTAAAACTGTCAGCATTAAGGCCAAACGCGCCGAAGCCGAGGCCGCCGAGAAAGCGACACCAAAAAAGAAGAAAGCCGCGCCAAAAGCCAAGCGAAAGAGCCGTAAGAAGGAAGCCGCCGAGGTCCGTCTCAAGGCATTTTGGGGGGTGTTTAACCAGTCTTTAAAGCGGGTGGCTCTTTACGAGTACAGCCAGAAACGGCAGGCGGAAAAGAAGGCGGGCGAATTGACAGACAAGCACAATTCGCCGCATTTCGTCCAGCCCGTTAAGGAAGTGATCGAGGAGAAGTAGCCGCACCGGCTGGTTCGGCGGGCTTGACCTTATTCGGTTCCCGGTATGCCGGTTCCGCACCAAGCTTGGTGGGCACGGTCAATTTAGGTCCAATTGTTGACCGTATGCAGGTCACCTAGTTACCCTGGTAGGTTTGCATTGCATCGGGCGAGTCGGCGGTAAATTTTCGCTAGTTCCTCATCAGTCCGTCGGCGCATTGTGTGAAGGTTGGTACATGGAATTCAAAGAAGGCCACACAGTTGGTATTGATCTCGGCACGACTTTTTCGAGTATTGCGTATTTGTCCGATGACGGCACTCCTGTGCCGGTGGAAAACGATGAAGGGGGCGACGAGACGCCCAGCATCATTGTGTTAGCCGAAAGTGGACATGTTGTGGTGGGGCCCAATCGCATGCGGGCCGCGATGGAAGACCCGAAGAACGTTGTCGAACGGGTCAAGCGGCACATGGGGGAAGATGAAGAGGAATATCATAAAAGCTTCGATGGCCGCACGATCACGCCGGAATTCCTCTCGGCGCTAATCTTGAAGAAGGTAAAACAAGATGCCGAAAAACAAATCGGCACAATCGGCAACGCCGTGATTACGGTTCCATATTATTTCAACGACGCTCGACGCAAAGCGACGCAGGATGCCGGAAAGATCGCCGGGCTGAACGTCGTTGACATCATCAACGAACCCACCGCCGCCACGCTCACTTATGCGTGGAAGCGGCAGGAACTGGGAGTGGCAAAGGATCGCGAAGAAAAGCCACGGCTCGTCATGGTCTACGACCTGGGCGGGGGAACATTTGATGTTACCGTCGTCCGGTATACCCCGACTCACTTTCAAGTGCTGACAACCGACGGTGATGTACGTCTCGGTGGCGTCGATTGGAACGATCGGTTGTTGGATTACGTGGCCGACGAATTCATTTCCGCCCACGGGCAAGATTTCCGCGATTCCGCCGCCGTCAAGCAGTTGATGGAATATGAATGTGATCAGGCGAAAATCGCTTTAACGAACGGTCTGGAAGTCTCAATTCCGTGCCGGTATCAGGGCAAGACTCACACGGTGAATGTGACGCGGGACCGGTTCGAAGAGATAACGGCCGACCTGATGCAGCGGACGATCGACACCGCCGAATTGGTAATGGAGCAGGCGAAGGTAGTCGCCAGCCAACTAGATTCCGTCGTGCTGGTGGGCGGTTCGACTTTGATGCCGGTCGTGTCTCGTAAGTTGGAAGAGATATTTGGTAAGAAGCCGTACGATGGATTGTCGCCGCATACGTCAGTGGCTCAGGGGGCCGCAATTCACGCGGCGATCCTGGAAGCGAAGCATCGCGGCCCAGACAGTTCGCTCGCTGAAAATCTCAAGAAGATGTTGGTGACCGTCCGGCAGGATAACGTCAATTCCCACGGTTTGGGGATCGTGGCAAGGAATCCCAAGGACGAGCAACAACTGAACTACGTCATGATTCCCCGCAATTCAAAGTTGCCGGCGGAACGCCGCCACGCTTTTGTCACGAATCAAGACAATCAACGGCGGATTCACGTCAAAGTCATTCAGGGAGAAGCGCCCGACCCGGCCGCCTGCGCGCAGATTGGCGACTTTTATGTCCGTGATCTCCCAGAAGGGCTACCCAAAGGATCTCCGGTTGAGGTGGTCTATGCATTTGACGGTTCGGGTCGTGTGCATGTTCACGCAGAGGACAAGACCAGCGGCAAAGTCGCGACAATCGAAATCGAGCGCACCGGTGGGCTGGACGACGGCAAGATCGACGTTCTGACCAAATTGGCGAGCGAATATATGGTGGACTGACCGCCGTCGCTATGTTGATGGTGCTCGACTGCGAATTGCTGTCACCCCGACGCAATCGCGCACGGCGTTAGGTAACAGGATTTCACAGAACTGCCATGGCCAAAGAACTGAATGTCTATCGTGACTGGCTCGGCATCGAAGATGTCGATCAACCAACCAATCACTACCAACTGTTGCGGCTGGCGAAATTTGACGACGATCAAGAACGGATTCGTCGGCATTACCGAAAACTGAATGGTCACGTACGCAAGTATTCGGCCGGCGACTATGCGGAAGTGTCGCAGGAGTTATTGAACGAACTCGCCCGCGCGATGCTCTGCTTGACCGACGCTAAGCGCAAGGCGGAATACGACAAAACGCTCGGCCGCACCTCGTCCGAAGATGATCGCCGCCAGTCACTGGAACAAATCCTTGTCCGCAACGGCACAATCGATCAGGAAAAACTGAAGCAGGCAAAACAGTACGCCGAGGCCACGGGCTTCGCGCTGCGCGACGCGCTGGTTCAACAGAAACTCGCCGCCACGGAAACGATTGTTCAGGCGTTTGCAGAATCCGTCGGGCTGCCGTACTTGGATCTGAGTGACATTACGATCGACGAGTCACTCTTTTCAAAACTATCGGCTGTATTGGCCCGCAGGCACTCGGTCATTCCGGTAATGATCGAAAACGACCAATTACTGCTGGCGTCGCCCAATCCGCTCGATCTGCAACTCGAAGAAGATCTGCAACTGCGGCTGAACATTTCTATCCGCACGGTATTGTGCACGCCGCTGGACGTGAATCGCGTGATTAACGAACATTACCCGCGGGAAGCGGCCGATGCCGAATTGGCTAGCCACGGGGCGCAGCCTGAAGAACCTCGCGAGGCGTCCAGCTTCGAAAAGCTCTGGAACCGGCTGAAGAAAAAGGGCAACTAAATCAGCCCCCAACACGTTCTTCCCGACCGCGTAGGGCTTCCCGACCGCATAGGGCCAGTCGCGGATGCCGGGTCGTGCGTTCGTCCGTGGGCTGACGGCTGTTACTCGCCGGTCGGTGCCGCTTTGGCCACGTCCGCGCCGCCGGTGACGATTGCGAATAGGTGCGACTTGTTCGCAATGTAGAGGATGTTGTCAGCAACAACCGGCGTGCTGTAGACCGAGTTGAGCATGTTGATCGGACCCGGTTCGCCGCTGTCGTCGCGCGAGAGTAATTCCTCTTCCTTCCCGTGCTTAAAGATCAGGACGTCGCCGTCTTCGTCGCCGACATAGACTTTGTCTTCGACGACGAGCGCCGAGCCCCAGGACGCGGCGAGCATGTCGTGAGTCCAATAGACCTTTCCGTTCGTCGCATCCACGCAATGAAACAACCCGCTGAAATCGGAGAGATACAACAGGTCGTCCTTGATGACGACAGTTCCGATCGTGCGGTGCATTTCCTCTTCCCAGTCGATCTCGCCGTCGCCATTTTGGTCGAAGACGCTGTAATGCCAAACGGCGGCCGAATTGGGATTGTCCCGCACGATTTCGCCTTTGTCCGGATCGTACGACTTGATCCGCCGCGGCGGGATCGGCTGACTGGGATCGTCGACGCTGAAGACAAGTTGCGGGCTGACATCGCTGCCGTCTAGCTTCTTGGTCGGATCGATGCACCAGAGGTGGCCCTCTCCTTCGGCATGCTCAGGATCCTGCCCCACGGCCACGTACACTTTTCCTTTGTAGACGACCGGGGTGCAAATAATATTGTTGCGAGTCCCGCGTCCGCCCAGAATCCACTTGGAATCCTTCGGGTTCCCGTCGAATTTCCACAGTAACTTTGGTTTCCCGTTGTCACCTTCGGCGTGGAAACTGTATACCCAGCCGTCACCTCCGGCAAAGATCACCTGCGGCGCACCACCCAGTTCGGCGTATGTCGGCGACGACCACTGGCCGTGCAGAATATTGAGTCCCGGTGATCTGTCGTGCCAAACGACTTTGCCGGTGTTCTTATCCATCACCAAAAAACTGGGCGCGTCGGGAGCCGGAATGTTGATATGGAATTCTTCGACGCCGTTGGACGTGTTTACGAACAAGAGATCGCCCGCGGCCGTAACTGAACAACTGCACATATTGTGCTGAGAGACGCCCAGTTCTTTCATCATGTCGAATACCCAAAGCACGTCGGCCTCGTTTTTATTTTCGTTCGTTTCTTCAGTGTACGGCCCGTCATTTTTGCCGTCGTAAAATCCCTGGGTGTCCAGGCAGCGGACCTCGCCTCGGCTGGTTACGAACCAGAGGCGTTCGCCTTCGACCAGCGGAGCGCAGCAGATGCCTTGCAGCGGCCAATCGTGTACGCGGCCGGTTTTGAGCTTTTCGCTGGAGTGCTGCCAAAGAAACTTACCGTCGGCGGCATTGAAACAAAGCAGGCAGCCTAAATCGACTTTAGTCGGGTATCGTTCGAGGTAACCCGCCCCGTTGTTCGTGCCGATGTAAACTTTGCCGCCGGCGATAACGGCGTTGCCGTAGGTTTGTGAACCGAGTTTGGAAACCCACTTGATGTTCTCGGATTTTTCCCGGACCCACTCTCCCGTGTCGAGATCGAATTCACCGGGATGCCAGTGACTCGGGATATTTTTGCCGATTGGAGTGTTGTTTCGTTGGGGGCCACCGCCCCATTGTGCCCACTCTCGCGTGATCTCCTCGCCGTCCTGCGTTGCGTCTTGGGCGGCGGCAACGTTATCGCCGTTGTTACCGGCATCGTCTTTTTTGTCGGATTCCTCGCCTGTTGCCTCCGTATTTTGCTCCTCTTCCTGCTTTGGCTTTTTGGCAGTCGCGGCAGCGCCCGGCGGATTTGGCTGCAGTTCGCAACCGGCCAGTAGAAAGCAAGCGATAGCGCACGCACACAAAACAGTCGTCGATTTGGTAGTCATCCTCTTCTCCAGATGCTCGCAAAAATTTGATGGGTGGATTTAATTTGGACCCGGCGGCACGACTACTCGGGGTTTGGCGTGACGGTCAGGTTGTCGAGGTAGAGTTCGGCGGCTTTTGCACTGCCGTAAAGTCCGGGACTGCCGGTGAGGTTCGGCGTGTCGTCGGTCGCTTCAATGGTCCAGTCACTCGGTTCCGCATCTTCCTTGGGCCAGATTTTTCCGCGGAGGACCGACCGTGGCTTGCCGTTGGCCTCCTCGACCGATGCCATGAACTTCATTCGGTACCACTTATCGGGTTGCCACTTGAATGCAACTGACTTGGCCATGCGTTCGACCGTGCCCCAGGTGCGGATTTGCAGTCGCTGATATTCGCCTTGTAGATCCAACGTGTATCGCTGAGCGATCATGCCGATGTCCGGCATCTTGTTATCCGTTAGCGCGCCGCGAACGTCGGCTTGGATCGTATAGTTGCTAAAACCGGGATGGCCCATCCAGGCTCGCGAGCGTGTGCCTTTGGGAATCGTCGAAACTTTGACGATAACGCGGTTGCCGTCTATTTCGCGATTCTGGTGGCGGTAACGCGCGCCGACCCAGGTGATTGGTACTTCCCCGTTCTCAAAATCGAATTTCCAGGGCAAATCGGGTACGACGCGAATCCGCGCACTGCCGGTCAGGTCGCTGGCTTTGAATTGAACGGTAGTTGCCGTGTGCCCGCCACTGCTGGCGGCGGTGTAAACGCCTTCGGGCGTGATCTCGCCGGGACCTTCGAGCGTGAAACTCGCCTCAGTCGTCTTGATCTCGGCCGCCTCCAGCGGTTGGCCGGTGGCATTGAACAACCGCACCTTGAACGTTTGCTTTTGTCCGGGACGCAGCAACACTTCGGCCGGTACGATCTGGATATGAGCCGGTTTTTTCCCGCCATCTTTTTCCGCCGGCTTTTTGGCGACCGCCTTGACGTTCGCTTTTTTGGTCTTGTCCGCAATGCAATACATGTGGTCAGCGGTCGGCAGGTAAATTCTACCGTTCGCGACGATCGGTGAGCCGTGGCATTCTTCGCCCAGCCGGGCATTGCTGACTTGTTTCAGTTTGTCGTTCTCGAGCGCATAAACGTTGAAATAACCATTGGCCGTGCAAAAGTAAAATTTTCCGTCGGCGTAAAACGGAGTGGAACGCATCACACGGCCGGCTTTTTTCTTGGTGATCACTTTGCCGGTCTCAGCGTTAAGAACCCACACGGTTGCGCGGTCGTCAACCGTGATTAAACGGTTGCCAACCATGATCGGGGAACTCTTGCCGGACATGGTTTGTTTGATCCGCCACAGTCCGCCAGAGGGGGTGAGATCCAATTCGCCGGTCTTGGTCGGCGCCGCCTTTGCCAACGGATCAATTGCCACGACTGCTCCCATCGTGTTGTCATTGACGTTTTCCTCGCTGTGACTGGCAAATACCAGATTGCCCACGACCAGCGGCGAGACGTTGAGTCCGCGTCGGGAGAACTGGTATTTCCAGACCCCTTTGCCGGTTCGTGGCTGCATGCCCCATACCGCGCCGTCTCCCGAACCGAATACGAGCAACGCCTGCCCATCCACGATCGCCACCGAAGGGGTGCTGTAGGTCGTGTCGTATGGCAGTAACCGCGTGCCGTTGAACCAGACGACTTCTCCTGATTTCTTGTCAAACGCCAGGAACCGGTGAGCGGGTTTGGCCATATCGCCCCAGCCGATCACGATCGCGCTGATAATTACCAGATCCTCAAAGATTACCGGAACGTTGGTTCGACCGCCGTAAGTGCTGAGCAGCCCGAACTCTTCGTGCAGTGACCGCGACCACTTGGTTTTACCGGTTTCGCCATCCAGACATTGAAAATAACCGCACACACCAAGTGCATAGACGTTCCCGGTTTCCGGATCGCCGGCGCAGCACGACCAACCGACACGCGTGTCGGGCACGTCGGATAGATACACATTGAAACGGTTTTGCCAGAGGATCTCGCCGGTTGCGGCATCGGCACAGATCACCTTCTCGCCTTCGCGCGGGGTTTCCACTTCGCTGCGGGTCAGCGTGTACAACTTGCCGTTCATGACGATGGGTGTCGAGCGGGTCGCGAGTTCGGCGCTTTTCCACAGCACGTTCACCCCCTTACGGGGATCGAAGCCGTCGGCCAGTCCGGTTTCCAGAGACGTCCGGTCTTGTTGAGGACCTCGCCAGTTCGGCCAGTCGGCCGCCGCCGCGCCGCGGGCAGTTGTCATCGCTGCCAGCACGACCGCGAGCCACACTAAGCGGTTGCAATTCGTCGAGCAAATCATAGAGAACCCCATTGCAAACAAGTAAGAAACGGGCGGGAAAACGGAAGGCAAACGCCCCCTAAGGATACACTGATCACGGCCTGATGAGCAAGCATGCCACCTTGCCCGGCAGAAACTTCACCGCATCGGCGGCGGCGGCAGACGATATTGACTGCGGTGGGCGGTTGGCGTAGTTTTCGTCGCGTTCGCTGGACAAAATGCGGCCAACATCCGTCTGCCGTTCTTGAGGAACCTGAATGGACACAAAAGTTACCTTGAACCCGACACCTGTCCCGCTGCTTGATCTCTCGCGCCAACTCGGTCCGCTCCACGACGAGATCATGGCGGCGACCAGCCGCGTCGTTCAGAGCGGGCAATTTGTGCTGGGACCGGATGTTGATGAATTTGAAGCGGCGATTGCCGATTATTGTCAAACCAAACACGCAATCGGTTGTGCCTCGGGCAGCGAATCGCTGCTGTTGGCGCTGATGGCGGCCGACATCGGGCCGGGCGATGAAGTGATCGTGCCGAGCTACACGTTTTTCGCCACCGCCAGCGCCGTGACCCGGCTGGGCGCGAAAGTCGTTTTTGTCGATATCGAACCGACGACGTTTAACCTTGATCCGCGCGAAGTCGCTAAGGCCATCACGCCCCAAACCAAGGCGATCATCCCAGTCCATTTGTACGGCCAGTGCGCCGAGATGGATGCGATTTGCCAAATCGGGCGAGAGCATTCACTGATGATTGTGGAAGACGCTGCGCAGGCGATTGGCGCCGAA
>JAYZEI010000003.1:0-49144 GCA_036337375.1 Planctomycetota bacterium
GCGCATTCCATTGCGAAAGGCGATGTATTTCCAGGGCCCCTGGCGAATCGCCAGGCCCGCCGGCGCCTGGTTGATGGTTGCTTCGCGGAGGGGGCCATCCGCTTTACCCAGCAGACCGGGCAGAATACTGACACTGTCCTCGGCCGCGTTGCCCGGCAAATCCGCCCCGAGGATATCGGCGCAGGTGGCAAAAAGATCGTTGAGGCAAATGACCTCGTGGTTTACCGAACCCGCTTTAATATTACCGGGCCAGCGGGCCACAAAAGGCTCGCGGTGGCCGCCTTCGTAAATACTGCTCTTATGCTCCCGTAACGGCGGGTAAGTGCGGCCTGCGGCCCCATTGTCCCCGGTGGCGATGAGGAGCGTGTTCTTGTCCTGCCCGTTCCGTTTCAGGGCCTCCATGATCTGGCCCAGCATATGGTCGCCCTGGTAGACCCAGTCGCCGTATTTGCCTTCCTTGCCCTCCATTCCGCTCTTGCCCACGAATTCCTCCGCCGGCACGATCGGACTATGGGGAGGGCACATCGGGAAATAGAGGAAGAACGGCTTGTCCTCCTTGCGCCGCTCGTCGAGATACTTCAGGGCCTGCCTGATCATCATGGGCTGGTTCTCGATGCCCTTCACGTTGGCCACTACCCTGTCCTGCTCGATCACCGTCCCGATGTTGCGGGCATGGGTGAAGCCGTAGAAATAATCGAAGCCGAGGGCGTTCGGGCCATCCGTCATGCGGGCTCCAATCGGCAGCTCATTATCCTTGCCCTGTTTGCCGTCCTCCCAATTCATCCCCAGATGCCACTTACCGATGCAGGCGGTGTGGTACCCTTTGCCCTTGAGGAAGGAGGCTACCGTGAGACGGGTCTTGGGAATAATGGGAGCAGAGTAGGTTTTTAAAACGCCATACTGGCCGATTCGGCACGGATAACGGCCGGTCAATACCCCGTAGCGGGTGGGCGTGCAGTTGGCGGCCGCCGAGTGCGCGTCGGTAAACCGCATGCCTTGCCGGGTCAAACGGTCTATATTCGGGGTCTTAAAGGGAGAATCTGCGCGGTAAGACGGCGGCTGCCCGTAGCCCATGTCATCAAACAATACAAAAACTATATTGGGTCTTACGTTTTCTGTATCTGCCAGTCCATCCAACGGTTGGCACAGGAAGCCTACACAGAACAGTATTGTTTGTTTCATCATGATCGCTTGCGAAATGTCAGTCCTTTGTTTGATCCCACAGACGATAGGGATCGTTGAGCCGTTTCATCTCCGAAAGTAATAAAGCCTCCATTTCCTTTAGCTTACCGGCGTACTTGGGATCGTTTGCTAAGTTGAGCTGGTTGGCCTTCGGCTTGGCTCCGGATTGCGCCTTCACCTGAGGTGCATGGTTTTGCTCGAGGTACTCGTGGGGGTTTTCCTTCAGGTTGAAAAGCTGGGTTTCGCGAACCTTGCCATCCATGACGTCGTACTTGATCAACTTCCAGTCACCTTTACGGACCGATCGCATACCCGGCTTGGTGCCGCCGCAGTAAACGCCATAGAGCACCTCGCGGGTCGTCTCCTGCTGGCCCATGAGAACGGGCTTGAAGCTGATCCCCTCGCAAGTAGCGGGCGGCTTGAACCCGGCGAGGTCACAGAAAGTGGCCATGACATCGAGCAGATAAACATTTCCGAGTGCCCGACTGCCGGGCTTAATCCCGGGGCCCTTTACGAATAGCGGAACTCTCCAGGTATGTTCGTAAAGGTTCTGCTTGCCCTGCAACCCGTGACGGCCGATGGCCATGCCGTGGTCGGAGGTGTAGAAGATGTAGGTGTTGTCGAGCTCGCCCATGGCTTCCAGCTTTTTGAGTACGCGGCCGACCTGGATATCGATGTTCTCGCCGCAGGCGAACTGGCGGCCGATCTCGTTGCGGAGCGTGATCTGGTCGCGACGCTCCCAGACCCCGCTGACCGACACCTCATCACGCAAACCGGGATGGCCGTGGTGAAAAGGGTGCTTGGGCAACCAGTTCAGCGGCAGCTTCGGGGCCTGAGGATTCGCCGGAGGCAAGGACTGGCGATCGCGATGGTTCACCGCCCCGTATTTCTTGAGCAGTTCGGGCGTGCCGTCTCGGGTGTCATGCGGATGGGAGAAGCCAAAGTAGATAAGGAAGGGATCGGTGTCTCTGGCCTTTTCCCTCGCGTTTAGGTAGTTGATCACCTGCTGGCCGTGCCAGTGGCTGCCGGACTCCTTCGTGCCGCCGCGCTTGGTGGCGTCATGACGCACCGTGAACTGGGCGTTGGCTCCGTTGTGACTGTTGCCGTTCTTGCAGGTGCGGATGGTGTCGTAACCGGCCGCGTTGAAGATAGCGGGCAGGCAATTTTCGATCGGATTCTCGATGCCGGACTTTTTCTCTTTTTTCAGGTTCTTTTTTCCACCGGTTCCCTGCAAGTGCCAAACCGTCCGGCCCGTCATGATCATTTTCCGGGAGGGAGAACACACCGCCCCGGACATGGAGCCCATGTGGTAGGCCTGATCAAAGGTCATGCCTTGAGCCACCAGCTTGTCCAAAACCGGAGAGTTCAGTGCCGAGGCGGGGTTGTAGGCCTTGAAATCAAACGGCGACTGATCGTCGGCGATGATGAAGAGAATGTTCGGCCGTTTCTTCGCCTCGGCCTGCGCCACCATGGGCAGCAAACCGGCCAACAGCATAAGCAATAATTTTTTCATGGATTTTTCTTTGGCTTCTTCGGCGGCTTGTTCTTGTTTCTTTCCCGAATGATTGGCACGGGTAAACCGTCATCGGGCTGATTCCAAAAACGGTAGGGATCGTCATGGCGGCGCATCTCGGTCAGCAGCAGGGCCTCCATTTCCTTGAGCTTTGCGACATATTTCGGGTTGCCCGCCAGATTCAACTGATTTGGGGTCGGCTTGATGCCGGTCAGCGCAACCAGCTTGGGATCATGATGCTGCTTGAGGAACTCGTGCGGGTTTTCTTTCAGGTTGAAGAGCTGGGTGTGCCGGACCCCGGTCTTCTCCACCTGGTACTTCGTCAATTTCCAGTCGCCCTGTCTGACACAGCGGGTCCCCGGCCGGCCACCGCCGCAGTAGACACCGTAAAGGGCATCCCGTACCGCATCCCTTTCCCCCTCGAGCACAGGCTTGAAGCTGCTGCCTTCCGATGTGGCGGGGGCTCGAATGCCGGACAGATCACAAAGCGTAGCCAGGACATCGAGCAGATAAATATTCCCCTTTGCCCGCGACCCGGCCTTGATGCCCGGGCCCTTCACGATAAACGGAATGCGCCAGGTGTGATCATACATGTTCTGCTTTCCCTGCAGACCGTGGCGGCCAATCGCCATGCCGTGGTCAGCGGTGTAAAAAATATAGGTGTTATCCAGTTCCCCCATCGCCTCGAGTTTCTTGATCACACGACCGATTTGGATGTCGATATTCTCACTGCAGGCAAACTGCCGGCCGATCTCGTTGCGGATGGTGCGTTCATCGCGCCGGGCCCAAACGCCCTTCACCCCCACTTCATCACGCACACCGGTGTGACCGTGGTCGAAAGGATGTTCCGGCAGATAATTGACGGGCAGCGCAGGCTGCTTGGCGTTGGCGGGCGGGATGGTTGCTTTGTCCGCATGATTGACGGCCCCGTACTTGGCGAGTAGTTCGGGTTTACCGTCGCGCGTGTCGTGTGGATGAGAAAACCCGAAATAGATCAGAAACGGATCGGTGTCCTTCGTTGCTTCGCGTTCGTTGAGATAATCCAGAACTTGTTCGGCGTGCCAGTGGCTGCCCTTCTCATCGGTGCCGCCTCGGCGGGTGCCGTCGTGGCGCACCTGGAAAAGTTTGTTGGCGGCATCGTAGCTATTACCATTTTTACAGGTGCGCATGGTGTCGTAACCTGCCCGGTTAAAAACTGCCGGCAGCGTGTACTTAACCAGATCCGTCGGAACCATTTTAGGGTTGGTCACGTGCGGATTCATGATCCGCCCGGGCTTGTCAGGAATATGCCAGACCGTACGACCGCTCATGATCATGTGCCGCGAGGCCGTGCACACGCCACCCACCCATGGGCCCATCTGGTACGCGCCGTCAATGACCATTCCTCTCGCCGCCAGCTGGTCGATGTTTGGCGACCGGAGTTCCGATTTCGGGTTGTAGATCTTCAGGTCAAACGGTGACTGGTCATCCGCAATAATGAAAAGAATGTTGGGGCGGTCGTCATTCGCATTTGCCGTATGAAGGGTGCCGAAAAAGCTTAGCAGCGAAAAAATTATCGCCGTCATTTTATTGAAGTGAGCGAGTGACGTGTTCGCCATAAGATGTATTCCTGAAACCAGGGGGGAGATGTCGTCTCAAACGATAATGTCCAACGCTTTACGCCGGGCCGCTGACCGTTTCAAGACAGGCCGTTTATCTTTGCGGTAGCCGATCAACCGTGCTCCGAAGTCGGCGTCGCCTTCCAACATTATATCCGGTCAAAAACTTGCAGGCGTGTCTTTGGGGGGCAATGTTCAATTCGAAGACTTGTTCCGCTGCCGCGAAGCGGATTTTTCGATCTGGAAATCGGACAGTGGCTCCCGGTAACGGAACCACAGAGTCGGCGGCCGTTAGATTTTTCCGCCGTTTCCACGGTATTTGGCCATCGCGCAGCGACCCTGTGCGAGGGCGAACGGCGGGCGGTATCGACACCTCGAATCGCGAGGAGCACGACAACCGCCGGTTATCGTTTTGTTATCGAGCGTGATAGCATTCGCGACTGCCGACACAATTGCAGCGATCGACCGGCGCATCGTCCGGGCCGACAATGTGCTGCGTGAGGTTGCACCAGCAATAATGGCTTCCAGCTTCGTCGAGATGCGATGGATTCAGGTCGCCGGTGACATACATCGCCTTACTGCGCAAATGAACGCAGGCGGGCCCGGCAGTCACATCACTTTCGTTTACGGTCCGCTGGTAACTCATGCGTAGACTCCTCCCGTTGGCGCGGTGGTAGCTTGCAGCAATGCACGTTTTACGGCGACTTTTGCCAACTGTACTTTGTATTCATTTTGGGAAAGCGGCGCTGCGGCGGATACCGCCGCTAGGCCTGCGGCCTCGGCCGTCGACTCGTTGATCGGCTGACCGACGATATCTTGTGTTGCTTCCGACGAAACCCAAGGTATCGGCGCGACTTGACCGAGTACGATTTTGGCCCGCTCAACCAGGCCGCCGCGAAGCGAAACAGCCACCGCCGCTGCAGCGAGCGGATCGTCCTGTCCTTGGCCATGGTGAACTTCGTAGGTTGCGCTGATCACGGTCGGCGAACTGGGAATCACAATCGCCGTCACCACCTGGTTCCGCTTGAGCACGTTTTCGCGTTGCCCTTCACGGCGTGGGGTTTGATACAACTCTTCGAGCGATATCTGTCGCTGGTCGGTCGTTTTGGGGCCGGCGATACGGACTTCAGTACCCAGCGCGACCAACGCCGGTGCGAGTCGCGACGCGTTGACGAACTTTGCGGGGCCGCTGTTTCCAAGAATCGCGTGAAAACGATTGTCGCCGTCCACAACCATCCGGCCGTTTTCCGCCAACAGTCCGTGGCCGTCGCGAAAATACCAACATCGCGGCCGCCGGCACAATTCGCCAGCCAGCGTACTTTGCGATGGGAACTGGATATTTGCCGTGCCGTCGATCGCCTGCCGCAAGGCGTCGAACGGTTCGGTCAGCGGGCAGTCTCGGATTTCGTCCAATCGCACCGCCGCGCCGATAACGAGGTTGCCCGCTTCGTCGGTGTCGATGCCTTGCATTTCTGCGACGTCGTTGACGTTAACCACAAACTGCGGTGTAACGATCATCTGCTTCATCAGGCCGATCAAATCCGTGCCGCCGGCGAGCAGCTCGGTCTTGTCCGACTCGGCCGACAATAGATCGAGAAGTTCGTCAAGGTTGTCGGGTTGTGCGTAGTCGAAGTTGTTCATAGCTGGTTCCTTTTTAACCGTTCGGGGGTTACGTCTTTCACCCCTCCCCGGCCCTCCTCATCAAAAGAGGAGAGAGATCAAAATTAGGCATTTTTTAGCGTGTCCAGGACCCGCTTTGGCGTTAATGGCAAAACGGGAACGCGGACGCCGAGGGCGTTACAGACGGCGTTCGAAATCGCCGCGCCGGTACCGATTACCGGCGGCTCGCCGAGTCCGATGACGCCGCGGGCCCGCTGGCTTTCGGGTTCGTATAGCTCCACAACGATGTCGCCGATATCGCCCAGGCGAGGCAGTTTGTAATCGGATAATTCCGCGTTCACAAACGCGCCGGTTTTGGGATCCATGATTCTTTCTTCGAACAGGCTGTAGGCAATCCCCATAATCACGGCGCCATAAACCTGGCTGGCCGCGGACTTGCGATTGATGATCAACCCCATGTCCTGAACGGCGACGACTGTCTTAATCATGACTTGGCCGGTTTCCTTATCGACCGCGACGTGCGCCATTTGCACGCCGCCGACGCCTTCGTCGGAAAGTGGAGATTTCGCGCCACGGCGATGGCTGGCTGTGGTTTCCAGCGGGTTCATTCCAAGCAGCCCGCAGGCTCCTTTCCAACTGAGGCCCTGCTTTGCGTTTCCGCGGACTTGAATCCGGCCGCCGGTTGCTTCCAGCGACGCGGCATCCACGCCGAGTTTCGTCGCCACCAGCCCGAACAAATGCGAGGTGGCGTCTTGTGCCGCGCGGCGATGCGATTCGGCAACGGCTCCGACGGTGGTACTCCCGCCCGAAGCACCGCTGAAGGGGTACTTCGACGAACCGATGTTTACTTTGATGTGACCGACCGGCAAACCGAGAGTCTCGGCCAGAACCATCGCGCAGACGGTCTTTGTTCCTGTGCCTAGATCCTGCGTCCCGCAGTAGGCTTCAACCCCGCCGTCGGGATGAATCTTCAGCAGGCACGTCGACGAATTCGCCACCCCGCCCCACTCGTGGATGGCCATCCCCAGTCCGTCGACAACCGAGCCTTTTTTAGGCCCCTTGCCGTGTGGATGCCATTTGGCCTGCCAATCGATCAGTTTGGCGGCAACTGCCATTTCGTCCGCATAAACCTCAGCCGTTTGCCGCGACTCGATGTTGACCAGGTTTTTGCGAAAGATATCGTAGCTGTTCGCGCCCATTTCTGCGGCTAGGTCGTCGTACGCCGTCTGGCTAATCGCGCAGGCTTGTGGGTGGTTGGGCGCCCGCCAAGCGCGGGCAGGATCGGCATTGACTTTGACCGCAGTCGAACGCCGCCGATAATTCTTCGGGCGATACACATACGGGATCACTCTGTCACTGACTCCGCCGCCCGTAAACCCGGAACTTCCCCACTGGTGTGAATCCCAAACCTGAACAATGCCCTTCTCGTCGGCGCCGAGTTTTACCCGGATAAAACCGGACGGCCGATTGCCGGCGATTTTCAGTTCCTGGTCGCGATCCAGCATGAATTTGACGGGACGGCCGGTCTTCTTGGCGATTTCCGCCGCGGCAATTCCCCAGTAGTCGGGCCGAAATTTGCTGCCAAATCCGCCACCGACGTACTCGCAGTGGACATCTACTTCGTCGGCCGTTATCCCCAGCGCGTCGGCGAAGCCGTCGTCGGTGCGGGAGACATTTTGGGTGGACAACTCAACTTCTAACCGGTTGCCGTTCCAACGCAGCGTCGAACCATGCGGTTCCAGACAGCAGTGTGTGATCGCCTGAATGCCATATTCGGCCTCGACCACGTGCTTGGAGGCTTTCAGCAGCCGCGAAATCTCCTTTTCTTCGAATTCGTCCTCGTCCTCGTCGTCACCCGGTTCGCGTTCCAGCTCAGTTTTGCCACCGGCCTTCTGGGTGCGGCCGGCCTTCGTTGCGGCATTCAGGTTTTCCTCTTTAACGAAAACGTCCAACAGTTCGTATTCGACCTTCAACGCTGCAACGCCGGCGGCGGCAGCGCCTTCGGATTCGGCCGCGACGGCCGCCAGCAACTCACCTTGGAAGTGAATTTCGGGCAGCTTCTCGCCCTTGGGTTCGCGGAGGACGTGGACGCAGACGACACCGGGAACTTTTTCGGCGGCGGCGGCGTCGATCGACTTAATTCGGCAATGCGCGTGGGGGCTGTCGAGCGACTTCACAATCAGCTGATTTTCAAAGTTCACGTCGTAGGTGTACTTGGCGGCACCGGTCGCTTTATCCAGACCGTCCAGCCGATCGAGTGATTTGCCAATGACTTTGGCGTTCTTTGCGGAAGGCCAGTTGTATTGAGCTTCAGCCATTTCGGCCTCCTTTCACAATCGACGTAGCAGCTTGGATGACGTTCGCGTATGTCCCGCACCGACAGATATTACCGTTGAGTCCGCGGCGTATCTCGGCTTCCGATGCTTTGGGATGCTTGCTCAAGAAAGCTCGCACAGCGAGGACGAAGCCTGGCGTGCAGAAGCCGCATTGTTCGGCGTCATGCTGGACAAATGCCTGCGGGATGGCGTCGGGTTTATCGCCGCCGAGGCTCTCGACGGTTTCAATCTCCTTGCCGCGTGCCGCCAGTGCCAAGGTCGTTGAGGCCATAATCGGCTTGCCACCAACCAGCACGGTACTCGCGCCGCTGCTGCCGTCGCTGCTGACGGGTTTCGCGCCCGTCAGTTCGAGTTGATATCGCAAAACTTCAAGCAGCGTCGTTCGCGGCTCAACGGTAACGCGGTGCGATTTACCGTTGATGGTCAGCGAAATGGTCGTCGCGCCGCTAATTACCTTTTTCGCGCCTTTCTCTTCCGCCATAGCTTCGGCGGTGGCGGTTCCCAGCGCGGTGGCGGCTGCCGCTGCGCTGGACCCTTTGAGAAATTCACGGCGAGAGAAGCCAGACCCGTTTTCGGATGTGCCTGCCATGAGAAAATCCTTCCTGCAAAGAACCGATTGCGCCGGTGATTATAAGCGTTGAGTTTGCGGTTACAAGTAACCGCAAACTCAAGCTAGGGAGTTCGTTTGGCGCCCGCGGCGGCGGCGGGTTAGGATGGGCATTGTCAGCCTGAACCGTTGACGGCGGAAGGCCGCGCGGACGCATCGGGTTGCGATCCAACTTCGTATATAATGGCGCGGCTGCGGTGCCGCTATGAACTGTTTGACTTTGCGCGGAGTGCGTTGATATGCCACGTTCGAATTTGAATTTAATCTGGGTCGCCGGCGTTATTTCACTGCTGTGTTACAGCCAAGTGAACCGATCCGCATACGGCCGATATTTTGTCGAAGCTCTGGAAACAATTCATTATTTAGGGCTCGAGGAAAAGGGCGAGCAGGAGTTGTTCGATGCTGCGGTGTACGCCATGGCGAAGCAGCACGATAAGTATTCTACGTTCGTTTCGCGCGAGTTGAAGAACCCGTACGAGCAACAGCTGGATCAGCAGTTCGTCGGGATTGGGACGAAAGTGGAACTCGACCCCGACGGCCAAGGAATCCTGATCGCCAATCCCGTGATGGGGCCGACACATCCCGCTTACGATGCGGGCATCCGTACGGGCGACATTATTGTCGCTGTGGAGGGGCGGTCGATAAAAGACCTGCCGCAAAACGAATTCAGGAAGACCGTCGAAAGCATCAAGGGACCAGCCGGGACGTACGTTCAATTGACGGTTAAACCCGAAGGCCGTGACGAGCAAAAAATCTTTAAGGTAAAACGATCGCAAATCCGCGTCGATTCTCTGGCCGGCGATATCCGCGGCCCAGACCGCAAGTGGCGGTTCTTGCTGGCTGCCGACCCGCAAATCGTCTATCTGCGGCTGACACAGTTTGGAGCACAGACCGTTGCCGAAATGCAGGCGACGTTGGACGAACTGAAAGAGAAGGATCAACTCAACGCGTTAATACTGGATCTTCGCGATAATCCGGGCGGCTACTTGGACGCTTCTTGGCAAGTCTGCAATCTATTCATTTCATCGGGAGTGATCGTCGAAACGCGATATCGCGACAATACGATCAAGCGGCGATACGAAGCATTGGCGAAGAACACGTTTTCCGACTTTCCCATGGTGGTCTTGGTGAACGGCGAGAGCGCGAGCGCCAGCGAAATTGTAGCCGCCTGCTTGCAAGATCACGGTCGCGCGGTTGTCTGTGGCGTCCGCACTTATGGAAAAGGCTCTGTCCAGGATATGATTTCGATGGAAGGTCAACGCAGCATTCTCAAGCTGACCACGGCCAGCTTTTGGCGGCCCAGCGACAGGAACATTCACCGCAGGCAGGGCGCGGGCGATGAGGACGAATGGGGCGTCAAACCCGACGAAGGCTTTGGCATTAATATTGAGGAAGCGGCCGAAAAACAGCGAAGAAAGTTGCGGGACGAGCGCGAAGCGTTTCGCGACAATCGAAATGACGTTGTTGAAGGCTGCCTTCCGGCCATCGATCTGCAGTTGAAAAAAGCTGTGGAGTATCTGCGGGCGAAGCTGGTTGATGCTCAGTGATTGCAAACTGCCGCAGATAGCAGTTCCTGCAATGTTCGGCACTCAGTCGCCCTGTTGGCATCCCGACCCCGCAGGAGGGGCCGCAAAGCTTTCGCGGTTTGCCGATCTTCTCAACGGTTTGCAAAGCGTTTGAAAATCGTTCAGGCAACCATTCTTTGTACGTGAGGTGGGGGCCCTAGCCAAACTTTGCCGGCGGCGCTGGTTAAGTTTTGATCTGAAAGCGGATTACGTAAATACAACCGGCCCGAGCAAGTTTTTTTTTCGTGATTGGCCCGCGACTTGCCTCTGATGTAGTTGTTGTTTTCGCTAAGCCGCGGTCGCCCGGCTCGAGCGACTGCGGCCAGAAGTTCAGCGACGAGTACGACACTTTGAAGAGGCTGCTTTCATATTTATTGGCGGTTTGAAACGAGGTTATGTCATGGTGGAGTCAATGGTTCGTGCGATGGTTGTCGAAATCCCTTTGATAGATTCCGGTAACTCTTCGGTAACCGGTTCACGGGTAAAAGAGCTGCTGAGCGACGCCGATCCGTTTATCCTTGGATTGATTCGCAAGCTTCAAAATGAAGTCAGTTCTGAACGGGAGGCACAGGCGCCGAGAAATCGGCTCCGGCAGCGGGAACTGTGGACGCTGCGAGTCGAAGCGCCGCCACCTAAGGGCGAACCGGAGGTTGATTTTGAGTCGCCCGCAGATGATGAGGTGGACTGGCCGCTGCTAAGCGACCTGGAGCGGTTCTGACAGACGAGAACTGAATAGCTGCCAACAAGGCTTGCTCCCTCCGGTACGATTGTTTTCAATCGCGGCCGCAGTAATTTTTTGCGGCGGTCGAGGTGGGGTCATGTCGAGGTCGCGCTGAGCGACTCCTCGACCGCGGCGGAAGTGGGATCCGGCCTATTCGCTTGAGCGGTGATCAGTCGCCTCAATTCTGCGGCAATGAAGAACGATCCCGTGACGCAGATCAAGTCGTCCACATCGGCGAGTTGGCTCGCCGTTTGCCAAGCCTCATACGGGTCTGCGCATACTTGCGGCCGGGCTGTTGGTTCCCGCCCGTCGGTCGTGCAGTGGGCGGCGATCTGCAGCAAAGCCGACGGCGGAACGCTGCGCGGATTGTTGAAATAGCGGGTGAAAAAGACTTTTTCGAATCGCGGCAGCACACGTTGCAGCATGCCGGCGATGTCTTTGTCCTGAGTTGTCGCGAATATCAGAATCCGCCGCCCGGCGACGAAAATAGATTCGATTGTTTCCAACAGTGCATCAATCGACGCGACGTTATGTGCGGCGTCGACGATGACAGCGGGCTGTTGTTGAACCAACTCGACACGGCCGCGGCACTGTGCCGCATTCAGCCCGGTTCGGCGAGCATCTGCGGAGAAGTGCCAGCCTTGTTCGGCCAGTTCATCGATAATGGCCAGGACGACTGCAGCATTCGCCGCTTGATGTCGCCCCAACAACCGCAGCTGCATTCGATCCAAACGCGTTGCATAAAGGTGACTGAAATAGTCGAGCGACGTCGTGATCGCTGCGTCGCTGGCATCGCGGCATTGCGAGTATTTAAATTCGAAATCTTCGCCAGCTTGCACCAGCGGCGCCTTGTTGTCGTCTGCCGACTGTGAGATTACACGTTGCGCCTCGGTTTCCGTAACGCCGCTGACGACCGGTATCCCGGCCTTTATGATGCCGGCTTTTTCGCCGGCGATCTGCGCCAGTGTATTGCCGAGTTGTTTTGTGTGGTCGAAGCTGATGCTGGTGATGACCGAACAAATCGGCGTGCAGACGTTCGTCGAATCCAGACGTCCGCCCATGCCGACTTCTAAAATCGCAATGTCCGCCTCGCAACGCGCAAAATGCAGCAGCGCGAGCGCGGTGGTGATTTCAAAGTACGTGGGGCCGCGTTGGTGAAAGTCATCGTCCGAATCGGTAATCGCGCCGGCGGCATCCATTTGCTCGACGACCGGTCGTACGGCATGAACGAGATCGACCAATTCTGCTGCCGAGCAGGCCGCGCCGTTGATGGCGATTCGTTCTTCCAGCAGATCTAAGTGAGGGGACGTATACATGCCGGTCTTATAGCCGGCGGCGACACAAATCGATGACAGAATCGCTGCCGTCGAGCCTTTGCCCTTCGTTCCCGCGATGTGTACTACCGGCACGTCGTTTTGAGGATCGCCGAGGTGGCGCAAGAACTCTCGCATCCGGTCAAGTTTGTATTCATCCTCACAATATGCGACCGCGGGAATACGTTCGTAGTCAATCCGATCGATCAGAAATCGAACCGCGTTGTTGTAAACTTCCTGGTCCATCGGCGCTGTGTTCGCGGGATAGCTGTGTTCGCGGGATAAAAGAAGGTTCCGTTCGTGTGACGAGAAGGAGTTTAACCGCTACCCGTCAAACTGTCATTCTGAGCGAAGCCGGGCACGGTACCGCCGATCACCCGAATTGGTCGCCTCGGCAGGGTTGCGGGGCCGTATAGCAGCGGATTGAGAAGAAGTCGCCTTGCCACGGACGTTCCGGCTCCATTAAGACTGCTTGCCAATGGGCGCAACCCTCTTTATAGTTAGGGGTTCTGAATCGCAACATTATCGTTGCCACCGGGTCGTTGTGCAAACGATCCGCCGAGCGGTGGCGAACTGTTTACCACGATTGATCGTACCGAATTGATTGCACTGCAGCCCCCACGAGGCTTTTGATGTCAAAGGCGAAATCGTCGAAGAAACCGGGCGGTTCGGCCAGCTCGTCAGCTTCTGGCCAAACCAATCGCGAAGTGGTCATTGAAACGCGGAATCTCTCGAAAGTCTATCGCGATTTTTGGGGTCGTCAAAAGGTGCGGGCGCTGAAAGCGCTCGACCTAAAGGTTCACCGCGGCGAAGTCTTCGGGTTGCTCGGCCCGAACGGTTCGGGAAAATCGACGACCATAAAGATTCTTTTGGGACTGCTTTTTCCCACCGGTGGCGAGGCACTGGTTCTAGGCCGCAGCGCGACGGATGTCGCTAAGAACGAGCGTATCGGCTATTTGCCCGAAGAATCGTACCTCTATCGGTTTTTGAATGCCGTCGAAACCCTCGATTTTTATGGCCGACTGTTTAACATGCCCGCCAAACAGCGCCGCGCGCGGGCGAGCGAGTTGATTGAGATGGTCGGCCTGGCGGGCGCGCAGAGACGTCCGCTCAAGGAGTACTCCAAAGGTATGGCTCGGCGTATCGGTCTGGCGCAGGCGCTAATCAACGATCCGGAATTAATTCTGCTCGACGAACCGACGACGGGCCTCGATCCGATCGGCACGAAGCAGATGAAAAACCTGATCATTAAATTGAAGGAACAGGGAAAGACGGTTATCCTCTGCAGTCACTTATTGGCCGATGTTCAGGACGTGTGTGACCGCATCGCCATCCTCTATCAAGGCGAGTTGAAAGAACTAGGCCGCGTGGACCAGCTACTAGAAGTCAGCGACGTCACACAATTGCGGACGTCACGCCTGAGCGAGCAGGCGGAAGCCGACGTTCGCGCCGTCGTTGAACGGCACGGCGCCGAGATTCTTGCACTCGAGCATCCGACGACGACGCTCGAAGAGTTGTTCCTGGGAATCGTTCGCGAAAGCGAAGCCCGTCCGGGCAGGCGTGTGACATCCGGTCGCGATGGGGAGACCCAAGAGTGAGCGGTTTGGACATCGAATACAAGATCGTCCCCTTTTTGGAATGGCTCTTTGGGCGGGCGGCGGCGGAAGACGGCACAGGTGCCACCGAAGGCGCATGGGCGACTTTTTGGCAAACGGTGCTAGTCCTATTTCTAATCGGGGTTTTGGTCAAAGTTGGCGTATTGACGGTCAGATTTTTTCACATTGCCCTGACAAAGGGGTTCGGCCAGGCCGGAGTCGCAGTGATCGACGATCTTGTGGGGATGCGGCGAACGATTACAAATTTCGAGCTATTTCGTGTCTCCCCTCGCCGTGTCTGGGGTCTGGCGATGCTCGCCATGCGCGAATCGTTTCGCCGCAACGTCTGGGTGGCGCTGGTCGTGTTTGTCTTGATGTTGATGTTTGCCGGCTGGGTTTTGAACCCGGACAGCGACCAGCCCGGCACGCTGTACCTCAACTTTGTGCTTTCGGCGACAACTTATTTGATGTTCCCGGTCATCATCTTGCTAGGATCGTTCAGTTTGCCGAACGACATCAAGAACCGAACGATTTACACCGTGGCCAGTAAGCCGGTCCGCGCGAGTGAGGTTGTGATGGGTCGGACGCTGGGGTTCATCGGGATCGGAACGTGTTTGTTGGCGGTCATGGCCGTCTGCAGTTACATTTTTGTCGATCGCGGCCTCGATCATCGACACGAACTTGCAGCCGAAGACCTGGAAAGGAAGGACAACAAACTGGTCGGTAAAACATCGATCGGCGGCCGGCATCGTCACAGCCTGTCCATTCCAGTCGATGCGTTTACGCCGGAGTTGTCGTTCGAGCCGGAGCCTACGACCGCCGGTCCGGTCGTTGCCCGCGCCGGCGAATCGGCGGAGGCGGCGGGTTTGGCGGTCGGCGATGTCGTTGAATCGATCGATGGCAGCGGGACTTTGCAACTGTCCGTGGATGACATTATACGTGCTCTTCAGGGGTCGGTCGGTTCGACCGTTGAATTGGGTATTTCGCGGGGAGGCTCCCGCCAGACTATCCAGTTGCAGCGGATCGTCAGTGAAGTTTTCACCGACGTCAATAAAGGCCACCGGCATCGAGTGACTGCGCGATGGAGTGAGGATTCAAATGCGGTGGAATACGAAGTCGGTCCGCCCGAGGGAATGTTGCTGGCCCGGACGCCGCACTACGGCGACCTGCGATTTCTTGATCCGTATGGGAAACCGCGGGAAAGAGGAATCAGCGTAGGCGATCTGTACTCCTACCGCAGTTACATCGCCGGCCGGACGAGAGCCGCGGCCATCTGGACGTTCGATGAATTGTCGGCGGCAAGCTACCCCGACGGCTTGCCGCTGGATATGAATATCCGGATTTATCGTTTCACCACCGGCGATATTCAAGCGGGGATTCACGGCAGCCTGCAGCTTGTCCATCCAGACCGGCAAGTCAACAAGCGCAGTCGCGAGTATCGGATTCTCGTCGGCGGCGCGGAGGATACGGCGGAAGATGTAACCGCGATTTCAAAAGAGTTTCAAGTCGGCCGCACGCTCATTCCTCGCCAAACGACCGATCCCAGCGGCGAGCCGATCGACATTTTTGAAGACTTGGTTAACAACGACGGACAAGTTGAGGTGTGGTTGCGCTGCTCGGACAGCCAGCGGTACTTTGGCGTCGGCTATGCGGACGTTTACGTCCGAGCTCGGGACGGATCTTATACGTTGAACTTCGCCAAAGCCGTGATGGCGATTTGGTTGCAAATGACCATCGTTGCCGGACTGACCGTGTTCTTCAGCACCTTTTTAAGCGGGCCTATCGCACTTTTGTTGTCGATCACCGTGATCATCTTGGGATTTTTTAAAAGCAAGATCGACGCCATGATAATTTTTGTGACGGAGGGCAAAGCACGAATGCTTGAACTGCTGCCCTCGCACGAGCGTCACTGGGGTGGGGGGCCCTTGGAGGCAACCTATCGAATCATCACACAAATGAACCAGACTTCGGACCTCCCGGACAACGGCTTGTCGTCGGCGATCAAATTCATGGACTACTATCTGGCGAAAGGTATCGAGGCGGTTCTCCACCTGATTCCGAGCTTTGAAAAATTTGACGAAGTCCGGTTTCTATCGCACGGTTACGCGATTCAAACATCAATGCTGCTTCAGCACGTTTCAACCACGTTAGCGTTTTTGATCGCCGCATATATTCTCGGGTATCTGATGCTTAAACAACGGGAATTGGCCGCATGAACAAACTCAGCCGTTTCCAGCGAAAGATCGTCTATCTTGTCGCCGTCGCCATCCTGTTATTTCCGCTCTATTGGTTCGGCCATCCGCGGACGACGCAATCCGACGGCGGCAAACTCGCGCAACTTCGTATGGTGCACCGACTGAGCGAGGCGCGGCTCGGAAAAATCAATCCGGCCGGAGCGAGTATGAAACTGGCGACGTTTGGCCTGCACGCTTTTGCCGTTAACTGGCTATGGCTCAAAGCGATTGATTACAAACAGCGTGAGGATTGGGTTAATTTCGACGCAACGCTCGAGCAAATTACGCATCTGCAGCCTCATTTCGTCAAGGTCTGGGATTTTCAAAGTCACAACGTTGCTTTTAACATTTCGGTGAAATTCGACGACTATCGGGACCGTTATCGCTACGTCATCAAGGGTTTCAACTTGCTGCGGAGGGGGATTAGCTACAACGAAGAGCGTCACAAACTGCCCCGTGCGCTGGCCGGCTACGTCAGCCTGAAGATTGGTCGATCGGACGACAAAGAGTTTTACCGCGTCCTCTTTCGCAACGACCACGACTACCACGCACCGCCCCGCGACCAAAATAACTTAATTGGCACCCGCTACGAGGGACGGCCTGAGAATCTGACCGATTGCTTTTTGGTCAGTAAGTGGTGGTATCTTGAAGCGGAACGGCTGATTGACGAAGGCCTCGCCGAATACGGCTTGGTCTATCCAGTCTTTTTTCACAGCAGTTCGCCAATGCAGCAGATGAACTACGCCAAGACGCTGGAAGAAGAGGGTATTTTCGACGAGCGCCCGCGCCAGGCATGGGAAGAGGCCGCCGAATTGTGGCGGAGTTTCAGCCAACGATCCTACGAGTCCTCACTTGGATTCTATTACCGCCTGACCGAATTCGATGAGGTTCGCAAACAGCGCGACGAAATTGCCGATCAACTATTGGCGGAAGAGCCCGGATTGCGGGAAAAGATGCAGCAGAAGGTCTTGAATGATTTGACGGACGAGGAACGTACGGCCTACAACAAAGCTCACGCCGAGCGGACACCCAAAGAAGTGTATCTCACTCAGAAAATTAATGATCGGCTAACCATCGGTGCACAGGAATTGGCCGAAAAAATGTTCCCGATTAATCGCGCCAAAGGTTTCCAACTCGCCGACCGCTACTACCAAACGCAGAAGCGCTACAGCGCGATTTACAACGGTCGTGACACCGTCAATTACAATTACTGGGATCACCGCTGCCGGATCGAACAGATGCCCGAAACGGTCGCTGCCCGCAAAGCAGTTTATCTGGCCCGCGAAGCTTACGAAGATAATCCGCCCGAGGCGCTGGCCAAGTATGAAGAGGCATTAAAATTATGGCGGAAAGTACTCGACGAGTATCCTGTGATGGCCGAGCAGGAAGTGTTCGTCCGCGACATGGTCGACATGATCGACGGCAAACAGGGGTACCGGGACACCCTCGCTCAAAATCGGGAGGATCGCGGCCGAGATCTTCCCGAGGACTTCATTCTTGACGACTTGCTCAAGCGGTGGGATGAAATCCAGAAGCAATACACGGTCGGCGGCGGTTGATGCTTCCAGGCAAAGTAGCTGGAAACGCAAGAATTAACGGGGTGCCTCCGCCACAATCATCGTGCCTCGGGATCTAGTTCTGCGGGGCGACGACCGGCCGAATGACATTGCAGTTTATCGCCGCCAACGCGTTCTTCAGAAGCTGAAAGGAATCTTCGTCCGGGCACGTCCCGATGATTGCGCCGCCGGACCCGGCAAACTTGGCGCTCGCGCCGGTCTGCCGCGCGGTATCCACCATCTGCAAGTGATTCGCCGAGATGTCGCAAATCGATTGGCGTTTGTCGAAATTTTGATCAATCAACAAACTCAGGCGGGCCGCGTCACCGGAGGCTAACGCCGCCCTCGCGGCCTCTGTGAACTCCGCGAAAGATTCCATCGCGGCCAAAACAACCTGGTCGCCCCGCTGGAAGCGTGCGCGGAGCGGGGCGTGTGTGACTTCGGTTGGCTCGCCAACTTCGCTGCTGTAGGCGAGATACAGTGGCGGCAAAATCGCCGGATCGAGCGGTTCGTAAACGCCGCACTTCATGCCGTGTTGCTCGGACTCCCGGTTCTGACTGAAGTCCATATAGACCAGACCCTCGTAAACCTGAATGACGCGATCCTGCAGCCCGGCGGTGATGCCCAACTCGGCCACTTCGACGCTCATCGCCAGGGATGGGAGCACCTCCTGTGGGATCTCCACGTCGTAAAAGTCAATCAATGCTCGCAACGTGGCAACGATAATGGCGCTGCTGCCGGCCAATCCTACCTGCCGCGGGATGTTGGTCTGGTAGCGGATCGCGAAATTACGATCATGCAGTCGGATGTTCTGGCTGTCGCAATAATCGACAAATCGCTTGATCGTCGCCTTCACCAGCCGCACGCCTCCGTAGTAGCCGTGCAGTTGGACGTCGTGCACCAATTCGCGGACGGACTGAAAGCAGCTTTGATCCTGCTGGCTCGAGACGATCTCGGCCGTCGGCCATTCGTAGAGCACGGCTTCAGCAAAGAAATTCCGAACGACGAGCGAAATTGTTTTGCCGTTGTACCCGTCCGATGGGTTGCCCATCAGTCCAGCACGAGCGTAAGTGCGATGGCGAATCAATTGCATGGTGGATTTCAGATTTTACTGATCCAACAACTTGGCGATATGCTCGCGAAGTTTGCTGCCATGATGTGGGTCGGCCAGCGCGAACTCGACAAACGTGCGAAAGTAGCTGTCGAAATTGCCGATATCGAAACGGCGCTCGCCCGCATCGAGCCGAATGCCGATGCCTTTGCCGCCCGCCTGCAACACGCGGCGGATCGCATCGGTTAATTGAATCTCGCCACCCTTGCCGGGTTCGGTCTCGGCCAGTTTTTCAAAAATCGAGGCGCCGAACACGTAACGTGACGCGACGGCCAGTGTGCTGGGCGCCTCTTCGACGCTCGGTTTTTCCACCAAGTCCTCCAGTTCAAACACGTCGCCCGCCTCACCGCGAGGTTTGGCAATGCCGTAATGTACGACGTCGCGGCGATCAGCAATCTCTTCAAATGCAATAACGACGTCGGCCCTTTCTTGTTCGTACTGATGTACCATCCGTTGAACTATATTCGACTGCGCGTGCAGCCCGATAATCGAGTCGCCCAGTGCCACGACAAACGGCTGGTCGGCCACAAAGGGCTGCGCGCAAAGCACGGCGTGCCCCAGACCAAGCTGTTCGCGCTGACGCGTGTAGGCGAATTCAATCGGTTCGCGCTCGAACTGCAGTGCTTCGAGTTGATCTTCGCGGCCCGTCTGCCGCAGGTAAGCGATCAATTCACTATTCCAGTCAAAAAAATCTTCAATGGACTGCTTGCCATTGCCGGTAATGAATAGGATTCGATGAATCCCAGATTGGGCCAACTCTTCGACCACATACTGCACGACCGGCTTGCGGCCAACGGGAAGCATTTCCTTGGGCTGTGATTTGGTCGACGGCAGCAGGCGGGTGCCAATGCCGGCGACCGGAACAACGGCTAAGTCGATGGCCATAGAATCTCATTTCGAAGGGCGGATATCGTTGGCGAAAGATTTACGATCCATGCGCATCCGCATCGTAACGCGAATCGTAAGCCAAAGACAAGGATGTGATATTTCACGAGTGTGGCGGATTCCCCCGCCGTTGAGATCGGCGTTGGTGCCGACGTGAGGGACCACAATGCGATAGTTGGCTGGTTCGCCTGAATGCAGTAGGTTAGTCGTAATCCGGCCGGCTGTGCCATCTTCTTGTTGCTGATTCTGATTTGTCCATACGTCGAGGTTGACGCAATTTCTGCCATTGCACTGGTAACTGGCGCCAACGGTTTTCTGGGCCGTTACATCGTCGAGCAACTGCTCGAACGAGGCAGCCGAGTCCGCGCGTTTTGCCGTAGCCGCGACGACCATCTAGAGCAGCTCGGCGCGGAGCTGCATTTGGGTGATATTCGCGACCGTGAAGCGGTTTGCGCGGCGTGTGGCGGGATCGATGTTGTCTACCACGCGGCGGGCGTGGCGGGAATTTGGGGGCCGTGGGAACGCTTTCACTCGATCAATACGGCGGGCACGGCGCATGTGATCGATGGCTGTCGGCAGCGGGCCGTACCAAAACTCGTTTATACGAGCAGCCCCAGCGTAACGTTCGACGGCAGGCCGCAGGAGGGCATTGATGAATCGGCACCGTATTCCAGTCGCTGGCTCTGCCATTATCCGCACACCAAGGCGCTCGCCGAGCAAGCTGTTTTGGCGGCCAATGATGACCAACTGGCGACCTGTAGTTTGCGTCCGCATTTGATTTGGGGTCCCCGTGATCGGCATCTCGTCCCCCGGCTGTTGCAGCGAGCGCGAGCGGGCCAATTGAAACGCGTTGGCGACGGGACGAATTTGGTTGACATGATCTACGTTGAAAATGCGGCAGCGGCGCACTTGCGAGCGGCCGACGTGTTGGGGCCGAGAACGGCGGTGGCGGGCCGCGCTTATTTCATCAGCCAAGGTGAGCCGGTCAACTGCTGGGCATGGATCAACCAAATTCTAAATTTTTCGGGAATCCCCGCAGTCCAGAAGGCAATTTCCATGGGGGCCGCCTGGCGCATCGGCCACGCGCTGGAATGTGTGCATCGGTTATTCGGCATCGAACGGGAACCACGCATGACCCGGTTTCTCGCCGCTCAGCTGGGCGGTTCGCATTATTTCGATATCGAGCGAGCCCGCAACGATTTCGGCTACTCGCCACAAGTTTCGACGAACGAGGGCATGGTGCGGCTGGGGAACTGGCTGGCAGACGGCAAAAAGTAATCGGCCTCGACCGCCTGGGCGAGATTCAGGCCTGAAACTGAAACCAGCAAGAGCGAGGCTCCGGCCGATCCCAGCCACCGCAAGCAGACCGACCTGAGGTGGTCACTCCTTGCCAATTCCCCCAAATATAGATAGCCTTAGGGGTTCGAACTTTCGCTCTTACGCTCGTTATCGCTCATGATTTACGCGCCCACCGACAGCCGCCGCATTGTCATTACCGGAGTCGGCCTGACTGCGCCGAATGGCAATAGCCTGTCCGAATTTCGAGAGGGCCTGCTTGCGGGTCGTAGCGGAGTTAGCCGCTACAAGATTCGGTACGTGGGCGACACCTTGGCGGGCGTTTGCGACTACGACCAACTGCGTTATCAAAAACGCAAAGAAGTTCGTCGCGGCACGCGGGCCGGGAGCATCGGCGTTTACTGCGCACACGAGGCCGTAGCCGACTCGGGCATCGACTGGGACAACACCGACAAATCTCGCGTTGGGGTGTACATCGGCGTGACCGAGCACGGCAATGTGGAAACAGAAAACGAAGTTTACGAGTTGAAGGGTTACGACTACGACACCCAGTTTTGGTCGCACCACCACAATCCACGTACAGTGGCCAACAATCCGGCCGGTGAAATCACGTTGAACATGGGCATCACAGGCCCTCATTATTCCATCGGCGCGGCGTGCGCCGCAGGAAACGCGGGGCTGATTCAAGGCGCGCAAATGTTGTGGCTGGGCGACTGCGACGTGGCTCTGGCGGGCGGTGTTTCGGAGAGCATTCATACGTTCGGCATATTCGCTAGCTTCAAGAGCCAGGGCGCTTTGGCCGAACATGAAGATCCGGCCAAAGCGTCGCGGCCCTTCGACGAGCAGCGCAACGGAATCGTCGTGGCCGAAGGCGGCTGTATGTATGTTCTGGAACGCTACTCGGATGCCAAGGCCCGCGATGCGAAGATCTACGGCGAGTTGGCCGGGTACGCGATCAACAGCGACGCCAGTGATTTCGTTTTACCCAACCCGGAACGGCAGGCCGAGTGCATCTCGTTGGCGCTGCAGCGAGCGGGTATTGCAGCGGAACAAGTTGACATTGTCAGCACGCATGCGACGGGGACCAGCGAGGGCGACATTCAAGAATGCCAGGCATTGCGGCGTGTGTTTGGTGACAGCCAAAAGACGCTGATCAATAATACGAAAAGTTTCATCGGCCACGCCATGGGCGCAGCGGGTGTGCTGGAATTGACCGGAAATCTGCCGGCTTTCGACGACGGTGTTTGCCACCCGACAATCAATGTTGAACAGGTGGACCCCCAGTGTGCGGTCACCGGCCTCGTTTGCGGTCAGCCTCGTGAGACCGACGGCGTGAATTATATTCTTAATAATTCCTTCGGGATGCTTGGAATTAACTCAACGGTAGTGATAAAAAAGGTTTGAATTAACGGTTGACGATCAAGAACGAAACAGAGCGAACGGGACGGAGTTTAGAATGACGACCGACGAAATCCGCGAAGCGGTGATTGATATTCTTAGCGACATTGCACCGGACGAAGACCTTGGCGGATTGGACGACGGCGTGGCGTTCCGCGAACAACTCGAAATGGACAGTATGGATTTTCTCGATATTGTCATGGAGTTGCGGAAGCGATACCGTGTTCAGGTTCCCGAGGAAGATTACGGCGCGTTGGCCAGTATGAGCAGTACGGTCGAGTATCTTACGCCGAAGTTGGAAGATACGGAAAAAGTCTAGTATTCGGGGTTCGGCTGCAGAAACAGTTATTTAACACCCTGTCTCAGCCGCCGGTATTTCTGCAGTACGCAGCCGGCGACGTGGACTGGGCATCGAAGAAAGATGCCCGCAGGAACGCTCGCGATGTACGATACCGTCATTATCGGCGCCGGCATGTCGGGTTTGGCCGCGGGAATCCGGCTGGCGTATTACGATCGGCGCGTTTGCATTCTTGAACGGCACACGACGATCGGCGGTTTAAATTCGTTCTATCGATTGGGCGGCCGCAACTACGATGTCGGCCTGCACGCGGTCACGAATTACACCCCCAAGGGCGCCCGCAAAGGTCCGTTGGCACGATTGCTGCGGCAGTTGCGGATGCAGTGGGAGGACTTTGGACTCGCGCCGCAGATCGGTTCTGAGATCGCGTTTCCCGATGTGCGGATGCGGTTTGGAAATAATTTTGAGTTATTTCAGGCCGAAGTCGAGCGGTGCTTTCCGGATCAGAGAGATAATTTCAAAAAACTGCTCGACAAGATTGTCGATTACGATGACTTGAAACAAGATTTGTTCAATATCACGGCACGGCCGATTCTGCGAGAGACGATTACCGATCCGCTGCTGGTCGAAATGATACTGTGTCCGATTATGTGGTACGGCAATCCGCGGGCGCGGGACATGGATTTTGGGCTGTTCTGTATTATGTTCCGCAGCATTTTTCTTGAGGGGTTTGCGCGACCATTTGAGGGTGTGCGAATCATATTAAAGAAACTGGTCCACAAGTTTCGTAATCTCGGTGGCGAACTAAAACTGCGGGCGGGCGTGAGTCGCATTAAAGTGGAAAACGGCAGGGCGAGTGGTGTGGTGCTGGAGGACGGCCAGGAGCTTGCCGCGAGGCAGGTGCTCTCGTCGGCCGGATGGATTGAAACGATGCGGATGTGCGACGAAGCTGAAGAGGTCGACGCTTCGCAGGCGGGGAATCTGTCATTTGTCGAGGCAATTGCGGTGCTCGATAAGCAGCCGCGAGAATTGGATCACCACCGGACGACCCTGTTTTTCAACGACTCGGAAAAATTCCATTGGGAACAACCTGACGAACTGTGCGACGTGCGGACGGGCGTTATTTGTTCGCCAAACAACTTTGCTTACGACGACGGCGCATCGTTGGACGACGGCATGATCCGCATCACTGCGCAGGCAAATTTTGATCGCTGGATCAGTTTGGAAGACGAGGAATATCAACTGGCCAAACTGCGGTGTTACGATCGCGTTTTTGAGTCCGGGGTCCGTTTCATGCCTGACGTGCGAAATCATATCATCGATACGGACATGTTTACTCCTAAGACAATCCGGCGATTTACTTCGCACGACAACGGCGCGGTCTACGGCGCGCCCCACAAGAGACTGGACGGCGAAACACCCGTTTCGAATTTGTTTCTGTGTGGGACCGACCAGGGATTCGTCGGCATTATCGGCGCGATGTTCAGCGGGGTGGCGATGGCGAATCGCTGCCTGAGATCGCTGGTCGCTTAATCGGTTCTTCATCGACCAATTTACAATCAAACTCATGCCGCGTGATTTTCTACAAGGTGTTGCTGACGAATACGATGTGATCGTCATCGGCAGCGGGCTCGGCGGACTGACCGCCGCCAATACCCTCGCCCGCGGCGGGCATCGTGTATTGCTGCTTGAACAGCATTACAAATTGGGCGGCATGGCCACCTGGTTCAAGCGACCGGGAGGTCATATTTTTGATGTCTCGCTACACGGTTTTCCATTCGGGATGGTTAAGAGTTGCCGCCGCTATTGGACACGTGAAATTGCCGATTCGATTGTGCAGTTGAGAAATATCCGGTTTGACAATCCGATGTTTTCACTGACGACCACATACAATCGGGAGGATTTTACCCGACTGCTAAGTACTCAGTTCGACGTATCGCGTGAAACGATTGAAGCATTTTTCGACGCCGCGCGGAGCATGAATTTTTACGACGACCAAACAACGACCACTGGCGAGTTTCTGCAAAAGTACTTTCCGGGGCGTGATGATATTGTGCGGCTGCTGATGGAGCCGATCACCTACGCGAACGGATCGACGCTGGAAGACCCTGCAATCACGTATGGCATCGTGTTTTCGAATTTTATGTCTAAGGGCGTGTTTACATTCGAAGGCGGCACAGATCGGCTCGTGCAGTTGATGCGAGAAGACCTGACCGGCAACGGGGTTGACGTGCGGATTCGTTGTGATGTTGAAAAAATTCACGTGGAAAACCGGCGTGTGACGGGCGTGACCGTAAACGGCCGGCGGATTCGCACTGGCTGTGTCGTCTCCAACGCGAATCTGAAAGCCACGATATTCGGTATGGTCGGGACGGAGAACTTCGACGCGGAATTTGTCGATCAGGCAGATAGCGTGCGATTGAACAATTCCAGTACTCAGGTCTACATGGCGCTGAAGGCCGAAGAGCGGGTAGAGGAAGCTACTGGCGATCTGTTGTTCAGCTCGACGGCACCGAGTTTTCGGACTGAATTGCTGTTAAATCGTGACATCACGAGCCGCACATTTTCGTTTTATTATCCGCGTACACGTCCCGGCGGCCGGCCGCGTTGCTTGATCGTCTCGAGCACAAATGCCAATTACTCGGATTGGTCGACCTTGCCGAAGGAAGAATACGAAGCCGACAAGCAAGATTTGATTGAAACGACACTCGCCGCCGCCGAAAAGTACGTCCCCAAGATTCGCGAGCGGTTGGACCACGCCGAAGCATCCACGCCACTCACGTTCCAGCACTACACCAAACACGTTCACGGTGCGAGTTTTGGAACGAAGTTCGAGGGACTTGCGGTCAGCCGCGGGCTGCCCGAGCAGGTCGAGGGGTTGTTCCACGCGGGCAGCGTCGGCATTATCATGTCCGGTTGGCTCGGTGCGATTAACTACGGAGTCATCGTTGCCAACGATGTTGATGCGTTGTTGATGAACAACGCGAGTCGCAGTAACTCGGGGCGACCGACAGTCAGCAGTCAGCTTTCAGCTTCCTGATTTCGTCAGCGCGGGCCGCTCTAGAAGTCGAAGAACTTATGACTCTTGAAGCTATCAAGGCGGCTATACCGCATCGCGAACCTTTTTTATTGCTCGACGAAATCGTTGAGCAAGGCGAAAACCGAATCGTCTGTCGCAAGAAGTTTACGGGTGATGAGTTTTGGTATACCGGCCATTATCCGGATTTTCCGTTGACGCCAGGTGTGATTCTCTGCGAAGCAGCAATGCAGGCCGGTGGTGTGCTGTTGTCCCAATTTGTTGGCGAGGGGCAGGTTCCGGTCGTTACCCGCTTAAACGACGCGAGGTTTAAACGCATGGTCCGCCCCGGCGATACGGTGGAACTTGAAGCAAAAATAACCGACCGGGTCAGCAAAGCGATTGTACTTGCGGCCAAAGTGACCGTTGCAGGGAAGCTAGCGGCAAGGTTGTCGTTCGTATGCACCTTTGCCGTAGTCGAAACCGATTCCCCAGGCGAACCGTCGTGAATTTCCTAGATCTGGATGGCAAGACGATTGTTGTTTTTGGCGTCGCCAATCGCAAAAGTGTGGCGTACCACGTCGGCCGGGTTTTGAGTGAAGCTGGAGCTCGCGTCCTGTACGTTGTTCGCTCGGAAGAGCGTAAATCACAGCTCAATAAAATTTTGAACGACGCACCGATTTTTGTTTGTGACGTTGAAGATGAGCGGCAAATCGCCAGCCTTCGTGAACGGGTTGCCGTCGGGGAAACGGTGATTCACGGACTGGTGCACTCGATTGCATTCGCCGAATACGAGGATGGCATAAAACCGTTTCATGAAACGGGTAAGCGCGAGTTTCTACGCGCGGTGGATATCTCGTGCTATTCGTTGATAGCTATTTGCAATCAATTCAAGGAATTGCTCGATGCCGATGCGTCCGTCGTAACAATTTCGATCTCGACGACGCGGATGGCTAGCGAGAATTATGGCTATATGGCGCCGGTGAAAGCGGCGTTGGACAGTTCACTGGCATTCCTCGCCAAATCGTTCAGCGCGTTTTCGCGAGTGCGATTTAACGCGGTTGCGCCGGGGTTGCTGAAGACCTCGGCATCGGCGGGAATTCCGGGATACGTCGATTCGTATTTGTACGCCGAAAAGATCATCCCGCGAAATCAGGCAGTTACCACCGAGGAGGCAGCAAACGCCGCGGCGTTTCTACTGAGTTCACGGTCGAGCGGCATTAACGCGCAGCAGATAATTGTCGATGCCGGAATGTCGATCAATTATTTCGACCGCGAGGTTGTGAAACGTATGGCTGAGTGACGTCGGCTAGTTGCGGATTCGCCATACATCGTCGACTTTCTCAAAAACCATCGACTGTTTCGCGGTGCGGTTGGGAATCTTGATCAGGTAGGTCGCCTTCTTGCCGGATTCGCTGAGTTTCGGCTCGAGCGATTGGGTTTGTTTGAGCGCCGCAACAAGATGTTTGCCCTTGTTCTTGGCAACCTTGCGGACGAGTTCTTCCAGGGTTCTGGTCTGAAGCAGTTTATTTAATTCGCCCGGGTGCGCGTGTGTGGTGATGAATTTTTCATACTGTTCGGCTTCGAGCAATTTAATCGCAGCGGCGACGGCCTTCGTCAGGTCGCTCGGTGGTTCATCCGCCTGCGCGGTTGCCGCAAATGGGCTGATGAGAATTGCAGAGGCGATAAGTATTCTCATGCCGCGTTTCCACGCTGGACTGCAGGGGATGTTACCGTCGTTCGGACCGCCCTTGCCTCGCCGTCGGCGTTCCAAAGCAATTGCGAAGGATCGACCTGCCGCGGGAAACTGTCCTGGCGGACACGCCGCGTCACTATAACAAAAAACGCTGCGAAAAACCGAAGTTTTTCACAGCGTGTGAATTGTGCAAGGGCTAACCCTGGCCTATTCGCCCGCCAAGCCGGGCACGATGTTGCCGGTTGCTCGGCGAACGGTGTTGTCGTGACAGAGCACTTTTGACGCGCCAACGAAGTATGTGTGGGAGTCGGCTACGACCAAATTGTATGTCTCGGCCTCTTCGGCCTGATCCACGGTGCTGGCCGTCGCCGTTCCGTTGACGGCATGTAACTGTGCCCCGCTTTTTAAGTCGCGAGACTTGACCCAGCCATCCCCGGAAACCCAGAACAAGTGGCCGCCGCTGGTGGTGACTTCACTCCCGTTGATGCTGATCTTGGTCAGTTTGCTCTTGGGCCGAACGGTCGTGGCCAAAACGGGTTTATAGACAAGTTCTCCGGTTTCAACATCCTGCGAGAGCACGAGGTCGCCGACCTGAATCTTTTCAATTGCGCGAGGTCCCGTGTTGGTCCAGACCATCGTACCGGCCGCAAGGCAGTCGTATGCGCCCCCGCCGCCGCTGGCGAGCAGGCTGGGCGGAATGGCCGACTGATCGATGAGCGAGATTTCTTCTTCGCGGTAAGTCGTAGCCAGTGTCTTGTTACCGCTGACATAAACTTCGTTGTGCAGGTTCCACCACTCCCACCACTGTCGCGGTGAGTTGAAAACGTTGTCCATGCCTGTCGTGATTTCCAAAGCATCCATAATGCGGCGATTTAAATCAATCGTCCGATTATTCTGATCGGTGACGGCTTCCTCTCGCGTTTCCGCCCGATTCCGCACGTCCGAGAGCGCGCGGCGGGTCGTATCGCGACGGTTGCCGCTGCCATCCACCCGAGGGATGCGCTGGTAGTTGGTATCCAGCACCGTCAGTTCGCGGCTGTCCTGTCCTTCGCGATAAAATGCGTGGCGATAGGTGAGCCGCCCACCTCGGCCTTGCAGTACTTCGCGTTGCGTTTGAATCGGCAATCGCAAGGCAGCCAGCATGGCCGGGACAAAGTCGTCTAACTCACGGTCTTGAAGTTGTTTCGCCGCCGCTTCGCGAACCTTACCGAATTCAGAAAAGATCGCGTGTCGCGCCAAGGAAGTCGAGGCCTCGCTGCCGCTGAGACCGTCGAGAATATCGATGGCCAGCATCGCCATCGGTTCGCTGTACGTCGAAAGCACGACCTCGACCGCGGGAACGGCGGTCGGATCGGCAATGTCTTTTAACTGGGCTTTGGCATACTCACGCTGTTTTTTGCTTCGCGACAACACGTTATCCCGAAGTTTTTCCAACCGGGGTCGCCAGAGGGCTAGTGAAGTGCGAAGTTGTTCGCCGCGGGTCCGCTCGTCGATCAATTCCCGGCGAGTCAGCCACTCATTGTCCACCCGAACGAAGCCCAGCCGCCGTCGAGCTTCGGCGTGATCGGTTTCGTGTTCAAGGATGCGAGTGAGGTGTGCGCGTTCTTGTTGGAATAGCCGGTTGTCGTGACACCAATTCGCCGTCTTCAGGTTGCCGTGGGCAGTATCCTTCTCCTCGCTCCGCTTTACGCGATAGCGGGCTAATTTTTTATCGCGGCCGCTGATATCCGGGACTTCGTCTGCTTTGACCCACTGATTTTTGTATTGCACGTGGCCGGTATGCCAGAGCGCCGGTTTGCATTCGGCCGACTCTGCGAGCGCCTTCTTGAGCAACTGCTCGCGGGCCTTGCCCTGACCGTAAATCTCACGCTGCAGCGCCTCCGAGACATATTGATCGGCGGCCTTGACCTTTTCGGTCTTGGTTGCCGCGAGGGTCTCGGGCGACCCGAGGGTCAGTGCCCATCCGTATAAAACCAAAACTCCGAGTGCTTCACGACTGAAGCGAAGATGTGAGCTGGACATTAACCCCCCCTTTTGAGGCGTATGAAGAGACCGTCAGACGAGGCCCGCAACCGTGCAAACGACTGTAAACAGGTAGCCCTACTTTCATTACCGATACTAACCAGGGCTGTGAGGATTTGCAAGCAAAATCGTGACGGCCAAAACGCCGTTCGGCGAGGAATTTTCCTCACCAAGTGGAAAAATCGGCCGCTGACGATTAGACTTACGACCGCTCGGTGTTAAGCAACTCAAACACATTTGCCGCGAAGGACAACTCATGGCCGCTTTTTCAGACCAAATCAATTGCTGGAACTCTTTTATAACAAAGGCCTTCCGAGGTATTTTGTGCCTTCTGGTTTCCTTGGTGCCGTACTTGCCGGTCACAACCGCTGGGGCGGAGGACGTGGATCAATCCAAATTGTCGATTGCCACGGAACGGTCGTTTAAAAATCTCTCCGTTCGGCGACCAATCGTTTTGACGCATGCCGGGGACGGAACGAACCGCGTGTTTATCGCCTCGGAACACGGTGTCATTCATGTGGTACCTAACGATCAAGGTGTCAAGAAGACCACCGTTTTCCTCGACATTGAGAAAAAGGTCACTTACAAGGACAAACAAAACGAAGAGGGGTTTCTCGGTCTGGCCTTTCATCCAGATTACAAAAAGAATGGTCAGTTCTTTGTCTACTATTCAACGAAAGACGCGGCACAGACTTCGGTCATTTCGCGGTTTCGCGTGACGTCGGATGATCCCAATCGCGCGGATCCGGCAAGCGAAGAAGAACTGATGCGAATCAAGCAGCCGTTTTGGAATCACAACGGTGGCAATATTCTCTTTGGACCGGACGGCTGTCTCTATATCGGCCTGGGAGACGGTGGCAGCGGGCGAGATCCGAAAGGCAACGGTCAGAATCGGGCGACATTGCTCGGCAATATCTTGCGTATCGACGTCGATCGGCAGGATGACGGAAAAAAGTACGCCATTCCTAAAGATAATCCGTTCGTCGGCATGAAAGATGCGCGGCCCGAAATTTGGGCGTGGGGTTTTCGCAATCCCTGGGGCATGACGTTTGATACCGAGACGGGGCTGTTCTGGGTCGCCGACGTGGGCCAGGACATTTGGGAGGAAGTCAACATCGTGCAAAAAGGCGGCAACTATGGCTGGAATCTGCGCGAGGCAAAGCACAAGTTTGGCGACAAAGGCTCCGGCCCGCGTGACGACCTGATCGATCCAATTTGGGAGTACGATCACAAGGTCGGCAAATCGATTACCGGCGGCCGCGTCTATCGGGGCAAGCGGATCAAGCAGCTTGTCGGTGCGTATCTCTATGCGGATTATGTCTCGGGTAAAATCTGGGCATTGCGGTACGATGCGAACAAGAAAAAAGTGACCGCCAATCGCCCCCTGCACGACAACAAGATGCCGATCATTTCATTTGGCGAAGACCAGGACGGCGAAGTTTATCTGACCGACGCGTTGGGACAGATTCATCGCTTTGTGGAAGCAAAAAAGTAGCCGCACTCCGCGGCGGGCCGTCCGGGCGGTGTTACCCGGCCTGCGATTTCAGGGCCAGCGTTAAGCCGGCGCGTGTTCCCGCCGTTTCAGCCAAGAGTATCCGACTTTCAGCGGTTGCCGCTCGAGCGGATCGTTTCTCACGACTCGTAACTCAGGTTCTGGATGGCCTCGAGTCAACTGCGGCACTCGCAGGCACTTACTAAAAAAATAACTCTTTCCCGGAGTTTCGGCAAATAAACGAAAGTGACCCCAACGGGACTCGAACCCGTGTTGCCGGCGTGAAAGGCCGGAGTCCTAGACCGCTAGACGATGGGGCCGACTCTTGACGCAGCCAGCAAAACTTGCCGCGTATTAAAGGCAGCAACCCGAAAAACGTCAAGTGGGAATTAGAAATGTGGCCTGCAAGAATGCCGGACACGAGAATTCGGGACACAAGAATGCGGGACACAGATCAGAGCGATCTAGGCTCAAGCATCCGTTGTTTTGGCTGGGTCGGCCGGGGCTGGGTCGGCCGGCGCACCTGCCGTATCGCCACGCTTGATCGCCTCGTAAACCTCTCGCCGGTGAACCGGCACTTCTCTTGGCGCTTCCACACCGAGCCGCACCTTGTCACCGCGAATTTCGACCACTACGATCGTGATCGTATCATCAATGACGATACTTTCGTTCTTCTTACGCGATAAAACTAACATCACCGATTCCTTCGATTGCTTCCTTCGAGGTAATTTCCAGTTCGGAATCTCCGACCGGCAGCAACCCTCTATGCTGTGCCAAAACCCATCAACCGCGGTAGTTCCTTCCTTCCACTCTACGTCCTAACAGGCAACAGTCAAGCAGACCGCTGCCGCTTCGTTCGTATTTGCACGTATTTTTTCAGCAGATGTGGATAGAATAGGTAACATCGATTAACTTCAATTTGTCGAAAAAACTTGCCTCGGGCGTATTATCGATACCCTAACACCTTGCATAAGATAATGTTATGCCTTTCAGAAGCAGGGTGAATTCTGTTGGCGACGAGCCTCCGGGGCATATTGTACGGGTGGCTACGCACGGCCGCCTAGAATTTGATATTTCTTGTCGATACCCCCTTATTTGGTGGGAAGTTGCCGGTATTCGCGTATAGAAATGCCCCCGGCCAAATCCGTAAAAATTGACAGCGTGACGGGCCGGATTCAGGTTTTCCGGCGGTTAATTTGCGGACTCTTCGAGTGGGCTGCCGACGCTGGATTGTGCCGGGCCAGCTTCGTCTCAATTTTCGTCGCACGCAAAATCATCTTCAACTCTCTGCCGATGGTTGCGAGCGGAAAGTGCGTATCTATAATTCAGCGGGTCGGCCGGTGATCTGGCGTATGACCTCCGTTCGAAATTTCGGGGCAAGGAACCAGGGCAAGGAACCAGGGCAAGGAACCAGGGCAAGGAACCAGGGCAAGGAACGCAGAGTAATGCGAAAGTGGTTTGGAGACGTATACGGGGCAGTCTACACCGTGGCTCGGGGTCTGTATGTCACTATGCGTTATTGGCTCAGGACATACGATCCGAAACGTAAAGCGTTCACACAGCATTATGAGTATCCCGAATTGCCGGTCCCGGTTGCACCTCGATATCGTGGATTTCACCGCTACGATTTGACGACGTGCATTGCCTGCGATCAGTGCGCCAAGGTGTGCCCGGTGGATTGCATTTACATCGGCAAAGAACGCGTGGAAGGTGGCAAAGGTTTTAAGATCACGGGCTTTGCCGTTGACTATTCGAAGTGCATGTTCTGTGCGCTATGCGTCGAACCTTGTCCCGTAGATTGTATTTTTATGGGGGCAACTCACGACTTAAGCTGCTACAGCCGTGACGGCTGCATTGTGGACTTTTCGCGGTTGCCGTTGGACGTCGGTTGGGGCCGCGCCACGTTGAATCCGACGGCAGTCGCGGATTCGAAGGTTATCACAGAGCCCGTGCATGGAGGGCCGAATCAATAACAATCGTCGGCCGGCCGGCGATTGTCGATCTGTTTTCCGCAGCCGACGAAACTGATAGAGAGTCAGTAGTATGACCCCCGATCCTGATAGATTTCCCCGGTTATTTACGGTGGGAGAGGCCAACGCGACGTTGCCGCTGGTCACCGCCATTTGTAAGGATCTTTCAACATTGGCGCGGGATGTGGTTGAACGGCGTCAGCGGCTGGCGCTGTTAACGTCCGGGCGGGACGATAATGCGTCGGTACTCTATGCTGAGGAACTTGTACAGGTCGAAGAGGAACTGCAGCGTGACGGAGAACGGCTGCAGGAATATGTGCAAGAACTCGAGCAACTGGGTGTTGAGCCCAAGGGCGCGGTGCAGGGGTTGGTTGACTTTCCCTGTTTTATGGACGGACGCATTGTTTATTTGTGCTGGCAACTGAACGAACCAGAAGTACTTTTCTGGCACGAACTTGACAACGGCTTCGCCGGCCGGCAGCTGCTTACGGTCGACAGCGCCGCCGCAGACGAGGCCTTGGGCGGGCGCTCGGGCAGCATGTAGGTTGCGGGTGGTTGTACCGGGCGCGTTCTAAAATCGGGGCAAGATTCTCGGGGCCGGTTCGAATACCTTCTGTGCTGGTATAGTGACACGGGCTGGTATAGTGGCACGGGGAAGGGCATACGATGTTGCTGCCAAGGTTCACGATCCGCTGGATACTCGGTTTCACGCTCGTCTGTGCGCTGTTGCTGCTGATTTTGCGCGCGTCGATCACCGGCGGCGCTTGGGCAACCGGCGTTAGTGCCGCAATCGGCTTTGTCATCGTTACCCTGCTGGTCCACGGGCTCTGTTTTGGGCTGTTGTGGTTGGCGTCGCAAGTTTTTGTTCGCCCGCAAGATGCCCGCCGCCAAACGCCTGGCACAGCCGGTTCGCGATCCGAGGAGGTGCCGCCGTGACCCTGCTGAGGATTGAGTTTTCCATTTTGAGGTGTGTTGTCCTGGCGGCCTTGCAGGGAGTGATCGCGACCACGTCGCTTGCCGGAACCGGCACGCCTATCAAATCGCCCAATCCCAGAATCCCATCGACAACAGGCATTCAGCTGACCGTCGACCCCTATTGGGTCGAGGGCCGGGGTTACCGTCCGGTCCGGGTGGTGGCTTTCGCAAGTACTTTGGCGAATTACGATCGAACGATTTCCATCACGTTTTACGCGGACGAATTTTCCAGGGTTGATCGAAAATTGAGCGGCATCAGCGTCACGCAAGAGTTTGTTTTGCCCGAGAATGCGCAATCGGCTTCGACGACGATCGCCGTTCCTCAGTACACGGCATGGAACCGGATGGGCTGGACGGTATTTGTCGATGGCGACTTGGCGAAAGAACTGGGCGTGGAATGGATCGACGGTCCGTCAGGTTCGTCGAATTGGCAAGAACAAGTCAGCCGTGTTCTGTACGTGAATTTGGTTTCCGCCGTCCGCCGAGTTACGGATGCCCCGCTTCGCCGCCAGCGTCTCCAATTTCGGTTACCAGCATCAGAAGGTGCAACCGATGGGGTTAACCAGTCGCTATATTCCGACAATGCGGCAGGAATCGGAATTCGAGAACTGCCGGTTCGTTGGATCGATTACAGTTGCCTCGACATCGTCCAGGTGCCGTCCACGGAATTTCAATTACTTGTAAAACAGAATCCGCAAGCCTGGCGGGCGATCAGGCAGTGGGTGGCGACGGGGGGGAATCTGGTCATCGAGCAGTTTCCTTTCGGGCCGACGGGCAACGACCCGTCGGGTCTTCAAGCCGTCGACACCGCGCTGATTCAAAACGACGGCCGGTCGCCTTCGGACGATTCGCGCTGGCGGTCTTCAGTGGAGACGTCACCCGACGATCGCGACAGGCCCCAGCAACGGCCGCTAGAGATCCCGTTTCGTTGGCGGCCCTACCAAATCGGCACGGTGACGGTGGCGGGCGGCAAGTTGTCGGATCTCGGGTTTCGCTATGAGGATTTTTCGGATGGCGATATCGAATATGGAGGTGCCGTCTATGAAGAATCCATGCCTGAAAATAGTGCGAGATTTTCGCCTCCCGATTACGATCGTCAGACGTGGGCGATGCGTCACGGTCTCGAACCTTACATGGGAACATCAGAGTTTTGGAACTTCCTGATTCCCGGCGTGGGCCTGGCACCGGTGGGTGCGTTTCGCATCCTGATCACATTGTTTGTGATTGCAATCGGACCCGTTAACTACTACTTTTTGCGCCGCTGGCGGCGCAACCATCTGCTCGTGTTTACCATTCCGGTCTGTGCGGGCGCGGTCACTTTTGCGCTGTTTGGTTATGCGCTGATTTCCGACGGACTGGGCACGCGGGTGCGGGTCCGCAGTTTTACGGAAATCGACCAACGCACCGGCGAGGCGGCATGCATCTCGCGGCAGTCCTATTACTCGGGACTAGCTCCGGGGGACGGGCTGAGTTTTCCAAATGACGCCATGGTCGTGCCCATCGTGCCGCCAGCCCGCGATGCTCGCCGCTGGATGGGCGGCGGCGTGCTCAACGATCTGCGAGCAATTGACTGGGACGATCGTCAGAACCTCACAGACGGTTGGCTTGCGTCGCGGACACCGACGCAGTATTTGATCGTGCGTTCCCGATCCACGCCGCACGCCTTGGATGTCAAATTTCAAAACGGCGGCGTCAGCGTCGCGAATCAGCTGGGTACGCGAGTTCAATACCTGGTCGTGTGCGACAGCGACGGCAATATCCACTGGGGCGAAAATATTGAGGTGGGCGGCGGGTCGCGACTAACGGCCATCGAGGGACCAGAGGCCGTTTCCAAATTCGATCGCGTGTTCTCCGACAACCACCCTGAATACCCGTCCGCAACGACCGATGGCGACTATGACGATTGGCGGTCGTTGTCGGACGCTTACGGGGACGGCCAGTTGGAAATGGCCCACAGTCGTCTTGAGCAATCGTTAAGAGATTACGGTCCCTCGTATGCAGGCAGGCCGCGGTCGCGGACCTATTTGGCGGTCGTCGAAAACTCGCCGGAAGTCGAACTGGGAGTCGAGGCTGCGACCGTGGAAGGAAGTTTACACGTGATTCTGGGAAAATATTGAAGAAGATATTGGACGGGCGCGACGAACCGGCAAGGGGGTGGCGCCGCGCGAGTCGGTAAGCCCTATTGTCCATCTGCCGCGGCAAGAATATGCATCCGATGATCCAACTCAACCGTCTGCATCGCTTCTTCGGTGCCACCCGCGCCGTGGACGACGTTTCGTTCGAAGTGCAGGCGGGGGAGGTGTTCGGCTACATCGGTCCTAACGGAGCCGGCAAGACGACCAGCATGCGGATTCTGTCGACCTTGGACGAACCGACATCCGGCGACGCCTACGTGGACGGCTTTTCGGTGGTCGATGATCCCGACCGGGTCCGCACGCGGCTGGGATTTATGCCTGATTACTTCGGCACGTACGCGAACGTTAATGTCCGCGAATACCTCGATTTTTTTGCCCGCTCGTACGGACTGCGGGGCGGGGAACGAAGCCGGGCAATCGAGTATGTGATGGACTTCACGCTGCTGAACCGTCTCTCTGAAAAACCGATCAGTGCGCTGTCGAAAGGTATGAAGCAGCGGCTGTGCCTGGGCCGCGCTTTAATCCACGATCCGGCGGTAATGATCCTCGACGAACCGGCCGCGGGTCTTGACCCGCGAGCGCGAATTGAACTGCGTGAAATGATCGGGAAATTGGCCGAAGTCGGCAAAGCCGTGCTGATCAGTTCGCATATCCTCACGGAACTGGCCGAAATGTGTCACACGGTGGGCATCATCGAGCAGGGAAAACTGTTGGCCGTCGGTACGGTCGAGGAAATGCGGAAGCGGGCGCAGTCTCTCTCGATGGTTCGCATTACGGTCGTGGGGGGTGGGGGGCCGCTGGGCCAGTGGCTGGCCGCGCGGGACGAGATTGAGGAAGTCGATGTGGACGGCGAAGTCGTCGTCATATCGCATTCGGGTAATCGGCAATCGGAAGTCGCGCTGCTGCGCGAAATCGTCGAGTCGGGTTATCCCGTTGCCGAATTCCAAGTGGATGCGAAGTCTCTGGAAGATGTCTTCTTACACGTAACCGAGGGCAGGGTGCAGTAACCAAAGAACGGCCGGGGACGCGGTAACCGGCTGGTTTCAGGCGGCGTTGCGGAATGCGGCCGCCTCGAACTTAAAGGCAGGATTCAGTAGTGGCTTCAAACGCGGACAGCCCCGAAATTGCAGCGACCGCCGTCGCAACCGGCGGTGCTGCACATTGGCAACGCATCGAATCGCGGCTGCTGCGAATGGGCGACTATTTAAATCCCATTCTCGTCAAGGAAACGCGGCAGGCGCTAAAGAGCCGGTACTTCACGGTTACGTTCGGGCTCGTACTGGCCACGCAGTGGATTTGCACGATCCTCTGGTTGGCGGTCGAGGGCTCGGCCGCCTATTACAGTGCAAGAGGCGCCGACCTTTTTTACTTTTACTACATCATTTTAGGTGTTCCGCTAGCCGTCATCATCCCGTTCGCAACGTATCGGTCACTGCAGGCGGAGCGGGAAGACAATACGTATGAGTTGCTGTCGATTACGGCACTCAGCGCGCGGCAGATTATTGCGGGGAAAATGGGTAGTGCGTTGTTGCAGATGGTGCTGTTCTTTTCGGCCAGCGTCCCCTGTTTGGCATTTACGTATTTGCTGCGGGGCATCGACATCCTGACGATCGGGTTGTTGCTCTACTACGCCCTGTTTGCGTCAGTCACGCTTTCAGTGCTGGGGATTTTTTTCGCGACCCTGACGATCCATCGGTTCGCCCAGGTGCTTTTGTCAATCGTGCTGATTATGGCATTGGTGTGGGCGTACTTTATGGGGTTCGTGGCGGGCAGCTGGGGATTTCTTTCGGAAGCCGTGCGGGAATACAGCTCGGTCGAGTTTTGGATTGCGAATGGCATCATCAGCACGGTCGATTTTACGTCTGTGGGCATGCTGTTCTTGGCCGCTGCGGCGATGATCAGCTTTCCAACCGAAAACCGTTCGACGGCGCTGCGCTGGGGGATGCTCGTGCAGCACGCCTGCATCGCCGGTTGGTGCGCTTTTTTTTGGCAATATTTCAGTCCTGATCTGGAGGGTTGCCTGGCATTGATGACTGTGCTGGGCATTTACTGGTATTTGATGGGCGCTTTAATGTCCGGGGAGTCGCGGCATATGTCGGAACGCGCCAAGCGCGACCTGCCGCAGAGTTTCTTTGGCCGCGTGTTTTTAACCTGGTTTAATCCCGGTCCGATGACCGGATATGTGTTCACCATCGTCAATCTCACGAGCGGTTTGTTGTTGGGCTGTTTGGGAATCCTGTTTGTATATTTGGAGGGTAACGCCGGAACGTCGCCGACCTCTGAGGAGACGTTTCGCTTTATGGTGTTGCTGGTCAGCTACGTCGTCATTTACCTGGGCGTGGGCAACCTGATCCTGTCGCCGCTGCGGAGCCCCACTCGCGTCGGTTGGTTTCATTCGGTCGTGGTACAGATCATCTTGCTGTTGGTGTTGTGCCTGGCTCCCTGGGTCATACAACTCTGGACATTCAACGGCTCCGCCCGATGGGATTATTCCTTTTTGCAAATCGGCAATCCGTTTTGGTCCATGATTCACGTCATGGACCGCGGGTCGGTACTGTTTTGGTTCGTGCCGGCGGTCGCTCTAATTGTCTTTTATTGCAACCTCCGACCGATTCTCGACGATGTGCGGGAAGTCCGCATCTTGCGGCCAAGGCGGGTGCAGGAGGAGGATGCGGCAATGCTCCCCATCGAGACGGAACCGACCGGCCCCTGGGACGATTGACCCGGTTGGCCGGGGATGCGGTTTTGAGTCCGATCCGCTGCTGTGGTAGTGCGTAGGCTGGCTTGCAAAACTGCCCGCACCGAATAAAATGCCCGTTTCCTATAACCCTCGATGTGCGACGGCATGGCGACCACCACCCAAATCGCGGCCTACTTGACCCTGTTTTTTTCCGTCGGGGCGATTTTTCTGTTCGTCAACTTGTTGGTCGGTCGTTTTATTCGGCCGCACGATCCGCACGCCGAAAAGCAGGAAATCTACGAATGCGGAGAACCGGCGATTGGATCCAGCTTCGTGCAGTTCGATTTGCGGTTCTATGTGGTGGCGCTGGTATTCATCGTTTTTGATGCGGAAGTCGCTTTTCTGTTTCCGGCGGCCACCGTCTTTGGCAAGCAGACGCAACTGGAGGAGATGGCCGGCGAGCAAGGCGTACTGAACGGCGCCGCCGCGCAAGCGATGTTGGACGAAATGTCCGTCGGACAGCCTGCCGCGTCGGAAGCTGGCTCGGCAGCATCGCTGCGGGAGACGATGAGCGATTTCACTTGGTACATTTATGTCGCGACGCTGGTGTTCTTTATGGTGCTGTTCGTCGGCTTTGCATACGAATGGAAAACCGGCGCATTCGATTGGGTCCGCGCCGTGCAGCAGGACCGCAGCCGCGCGCCGCCGCCGCCGGGCGTGAATTCCGTGACGCCCGAAAACGAACCCGCGTTGACGAGTTGAGCGAGCCGCAAAATGTCTGATCTGATCGGCCGACTAAAAAACAAGTTTGGCGACATCATTACCGGTGCGAATGTCGAGGCGCTCGATCCTTGGGTCGAAGTTGCCCCGGACGGTCTCGTCGAAATCTGCACGTATCTGCGCGACGAACCCGATTTGCGGTTCGATATGTTGCAGTGCATTTCCGGTGTCGACTATTGCGAGCCGGACCCCAAGAAGGCGGCCAAGCTCGATTGGGAACCGCATCTGGAAGTGGTTTACCATTTATGGAGCATCCCGAATAAAGCGAGCTTGGTCGTAAAAGTAATCCTGCCCCGCTGGCAGGACGGCAAAGAAGGCGAACTGCCCAGCGTGCCGTCGGTCAGTGGAATCTGGAGCACGGCGGATTGGCACGAGCGCGAGGTTTTCGATTTGTCCGGGGTCGATTTTGTCGGGCATCCAAATCTGCGGCGGATTCTCTGCCCGGAGGATTGGGTCGGTCACCCGCTCCGCAAAGACTACGAAATGCCCTTGGAATACCACGGAATAAGATGCCGCTGAGAAGGTCGATGGCAGCAACGCTGTTTTGAGTAAGTTTTTTCACCCCTCACCCCTCACCACTGACCCCTGACCCTTGAAATGGCGACTGTCGACGATCCCCGCATTATCGAGTTCGACGTCCGTACGGACGAAATGTTGGTCAACATGGGCCCGCAGCATCCCAGTACGCACGGCGTGTTGCGGCTCGTGCTGCGGACCGATGGTGAGATCGTCTCGGAAGTCACGCCTTACATCGGCTATCTGCACCGCTGTGCAGAGAAGATCGGCGAAAACTTGACGCCGCGGCAGTGGATTCCATACACCGACCGGATGGATTACTTGGCCGGGATGAATATGAACCTCGGCTGGGCGATGTGCGTCGAGAAATTGATGAACCTACAGTTGCCCGAAAAAGGGCGGCATTTGCGCGTGATCATCGCCGAAATGGGCCGTATTGCCAGCCACTTGGTTGGCATGGGGGCATACGGGCTTGACCTGGGAACTTTCAGCCCGTTCCTTTACGCCTTCCGCGAGCGGGAAAAGATTTTGGATTTGTTCGAAGAAGCCTGCGGCGCTCGGTTGACGTACAGCTATCTGACCGTCGGTGGTGCGACGGCCGATCTGCCTAACGGTTGGCTGCAAAAATGCGAAGCGTTTCTTGAAGGGTTGTTGCCGGTCATCGACGAATGCCACACGTTGCTGACGACCAATTCGATTTTCGTCAAACGTACGGCTAACATTGGCGTCATGTCGGGGGAGATGGCGATCGACTACGGCTGCACCGGGCCGGTGCTGCGGGGTAGCGGTGTCGACCATGACCTACGGCGGGACGGTGAAGAGTTCTACACCAGCATGTACGACGGTTACGCGTTCGAAGTGATTGTCGAAAAGGACGGCCATTATCCTCAGGATCACGAATATCCGGTCGTGCCTCACGAAGCTGCCTTGGGCGACTGTTGGCATCGCTTTTACGTAAGGATGCTAGAAGTCCGCCAGGCGATCGACCTGGTCCGCCAGGCAATGGACCGTTACAGCACGGCAACCGGTTCCTACGGCGAGCCGGTGAAGCTCAACGAAAAGTTGCCGAAAGGCGAAGCGTACCTGGAAACGGAGGCCCCCCGCGGCCAAATGGGCTTTTATGTCGTTAGCGACGGCTCGGCGATTCCCTGGCGAGCACGAGCGCGCAGCAGTAGTTTTTGCAATCTTTCAGTAACCGGTCCGCTTTGTAAAAACACGCTAATTGCCGACATTCCGGCGATCGTCGGCTCGCTCGATGTTGTCATGGGTGAGATCGATCGCTGAATGCGTCAATTGCTCTCGATTTTCCATGGAAACACACCAATCCGACCCCGCAGGGGCTTGCCCATTCGCACCTGCTTGTGCCATATTTCACGGTCTTAAAAGCTTGGAAAACACTACCGGCTTAACCCTAGGCAGCACCAGGGCTTTGGCGGTCCTCCGCTCGCCGTACGAGAATCGATTACGCCGCCGCGATAGTTCGCGATAGTTCAAGGAAGCTGTGGCTGAGTTCATTAACGAGAAAATCCTAACTTGTTTGTTGGGATGGCTTTTTGGCACATTTAACGCCGACCACTGGCTCGGGCACGTTGTTGTTGCGCTGGTTGCGGCTTTTCTGATCATCAACCTGATCGCGGTTGGTGCGCTGGTTTTCATTTGGCTTGAGCGGAAAATAGCCGGCCGTATCCAGGATCGGCTGGGGCCGACCCGCGTTGGCGGCAAGTTCGGTTGGCTACAAACGCTGGCCGACGGTATCAAGTTGATCAGCAAAGAAGACATTACGCCCGGCGCGGCCGACCGGATGCTGTTCAAGATCGCGCCCTATATCGCCTTTTGCGCTTCGTATGGCTCGTTTATTGCGCTGCCGTTTGCCACCGGCTGGGTCGGCCTAGAGTTGAACGTTGCGGTGTTCTTTGTCGTGGCGGTGTTGGGGTTGGAAGTCTTTGGTGTCATCCTGGCCGGTTACGCGTCGGGGTCCAAATGGTCGTTGTTCGGTGCCATGCGGGAGGCGGCCCAAGTGGTCAGCTATGAAGTCCCACTTGGTCTGTGCGTCGTCATTCCCGTGATGATCGCCGGCAGCATGGACCTGACCGTCATTGGCGACCAGCAGGCGGGGTTGTTCACAAATTGGTATATCTTTCACGACCCGTTTGCGTTCGTCACGTTTTGGGTTTATTTCACGTGTGCGACCGCGAGTGTCAATCGGGCGCCGTTTGATTTGGCGGAGGCGGAAAGCGAATTGGTCGCCGGTTTTCACACGGAGTATTCCGGCCTCCGCTGGAGCATCTTCTTTATGGCCGAATACGGTTCGATGCTGTTGGTATCGGGTCTCGGTGCAATCCTGTTTTTGGGCGCCTGGAACGGGCCGATTCCGATTACGGCGGTTTTGGATACAAATAGCGGGTTCCTTTGGTTCGTAGCAAACGTGCTGGGGGTGATGAACTTTTTGCTCAAGGCCGTCGTTTTAGTGATCTTGATGATGTGGATCCGCTGGACGTTTCCACGCTTGCGCATCGACCAGGTGATTACGACATGTTGGAAATACTGCACGCCCATTGCCGGAGTGATGTTCGTCGGAGTGATTACGTGGCAGGCGTTGGGACTGCCTAATGGTGGAGACCTGCTGCCGCCGCCCGCAGACACCACCGTCGAAGTCGGCGAGACGACTTACGAGGTAGGCGTACGTCGGCAAGTTGCCGACAAGATTGAAAAAGAATAAATCTTATGGAAATTAACTGGCATTCGCTGTACTTCCTGCTGTTCGCGAGCATCGCGTGCATTTTCGCCTTGGCGGTCGTGTTCACGGCGAACGTGGTGCGGATGGCGTTTTATTTGATGCTTTCTCTGGCGGCGACTGCCGGCTTGTTCTTTTTGGCGGGAGCCGATTTTGTCGGCGCGATGCAGTTGGTATTGTACGTCGGCGGAACGCTGGTGCTGTTGGTCTTCGGCGTCATGCTGACGGCGCAAAGCCCGTTTATTTCGATAAGGACCGGTGGTGGCGATTGGGTGTTAGCGGCGATCGTTGGCGGTTTGTTCCTGGCGGTGCTGATTCCGGCTGCGGTGCAGTCCGGCGCGTCGCACGAAAATTTCCCCAAAAACGTCGCCGCATCCGAGGAAGATGCTGTCTCGGCTGATACGGCCGAAGAGCCTGCCAGCGAACCGACCGCCGCACGAATTGGTTTAGCTCTGCTCGGCGCACCGGCGGACGGTTCGAAGGGCGGCAGCGGGTATCTGCTTCCGTTTGAAATAATCTCAATTCATTTGCTTGTTGTTCTGGTCGGCGCCGCTTATTTGGCGAGGCCGAAGCGGCGGGCGACGCCCGAAAAAAACGTCGCTGAGGAAAGTTGAACCTGAAGGCCCTCCCTCGAACGGGAGGACTGGCGAGGGGTGAAAAAAAGTCATGAATCTACTAACAGATCCGGTCACCATTTCGCACTACCTGATTGTCGGCTCCGTCATGTTTGTTGCCGGCGCGGTGTGCATGGCGACGAAACGCAATGCGTTGGGCGTGTTGATGGGTATCGAGTTGGTGCTCAACGGCGCAAACATCAACTTTGTCGCCTTCGGCTCGGAAATTCTCGCCAGAAACCCGCATTACCGATTGGGCCTGGACGGTCAGATTATTGCCTTGTTCGTGATCGTGTTGGCTGCTGCCGAAGCGGCCGTAGCCTTGGCGATTGTACTGAATTTTTATAACAACCACGCGACCGTGGACGTGGACCGCGCAGATGAGTTGAAGGGCTAATGGAACTGGGAGCGACATTATCGACGCTGTTGCTGCTGGCGTGGTTGCTGCCGCTGGCTTCGTTCGGTGCCATCGTGCTGTTCGGTCCGCGCATGGGCCGGGCGGGAAAAGCCGCCGGCTACGTCGCCACCGGCGCGATCTTGGCCGGCGTGGTGTTGTCGCTCTTCGCGCTGGGGTTTTGGATCGGCGAACACGGTCTTGGAGAGTCGCTTCATGGCGACGAACACGCTGAGGTTAAAGCAGGCGAAGAAGCGGACCACCACGGGCACCGTCATGACGACGGTCACGCCAAGAAGTTCTATTCGGGCGACTGGTACACGCTGGCCGAGTTCGGCGGATTGCGGCTGACGATCGGCTATTACATCGACGCGTTGACGGTCGTCATGTTCTGCATGGTCACGCTGATCGCTACGTGCATCCATTTCTACGCGATGGGCTACATGCACGAAGAACTAGAGGACGTTACGGACCACGAAGTGGCGCTTGCCAACGGCGAACATCTGCGGCGGCCCGGCCGCTATCATCGTTTCTTCCAATACTTGTCGCTTTTCTGTTTTAGCATGTTGGGCATCGTGGTCGCCGGCAACATCGCGATGACGTTCATCTTTTGGGAACTGGTCGGGATTTGCTCGTACTTTCTGATTGGCTTTTACATCGAACGAAAGACCGCCTCGACAGCTGCGAACAAAGCGTTCATCGTTAACCGCGTTGGCGACTTCGGCATGATCATCGGCCTGATGGCGATCTTTGGGAGTCTGGGCACATTCCATTACGAAGAGATTTTCGCACAGGTGCGGCCCCAGGAAATTTACACGCCGACCGAGACCATCGAAAAGCACCACGAACTCACCGTGCCCGACGGCATGGTCTGGGCGGAAGCGACGGAGCGTGCCGGCGAGATCGTGATGGACCATGCCGGGCAGGAATACGGCCTGGAGAACGCCGCCGCGCAAATGGCTGCGGAAGCGAATGAGTATCGTGATCAGGGGTTCGGGTACACGTTGTTGATTATCGCCGGCCTCGGTATTTTTTGCGGCTGCATGGGTAAGAGTGCCCAGTTTCCTCTGCACGTCTGGCTGCCCGATGCGATGGAAGGCCCGACGCCGGTTTCCGCGCTGGTTCACTCGGCGACGATGGTCGCGGCGGGCGTGTTTCTCACCGCGAGGTTCTTTCCGGTGTTTACGCCAGAGGTGCTGCTGGTCATTGCGATTGTCGGCACGGTTACGTTGTTCATGGCGGCGACCATTGCGATCACGGCAACGGACATCAAACGCGTACTGGCATATTCGACGCTATCTCAGTTGGGCTACATGATGTTCGCGCTGGGCGTTGGCGGTTGGGTCGCCGGAGTTTTGCATTTGATTACGCATGCGTTTTTCAAGAGCCTGCTGTTCATGTGCTCCGGGTCGGTAATCCACGCGGTTCACAGTAATGAAATGACCGACATGGGCGGATTGCTCAAGAAGATGCCGATCACGGCTTACACGATGTTGGTCGGCTGCTTGGCAATCATCGGTGCGGGAATTCCGCTGGTGATCGGACTCAGTGGTTACTATTCCAAAGACGCGATTCTCGCGCAGGCATATGTATTCGGCGAGTCGAACGGAAGCCTGCTTTTCCTGTTTGTCATCGCCGCTGGCGGAGCCGCCATTACCGCATTTTATATGTTCCGCCTGTGGTTCATGACATTCCTCGGCGAGCCGCGCGACAAGCATCGTTTCGACCACGCTCATGAATCACCAAAAGTGATGTGGATACCGCTGGTTGTGTTGTCTTGTTTTGCGGTTTTCGTCGCCACGCCACCGATTACGGATTTGTTTAATCCTACCGCCGCTCCCTTGGTTCGCATGTTGGAGCAGGCGGTGCCCAACGGGGTTGCCGCTGGAGGAGCGAGCGGCGGTATCGTCATTCCGGCCGAAGCCGATTCTCACGAACACACGGTTCACGTTCTTGCCGGCTTTATCGCATTTGGCACCGCAATGTCGGGACTGCTGATTGCCTGCTGTGTCTACTGGTGGCGGCTGATCAACCCCGATGAAGTCCGGGCCATGTTCGCGCCAATTTATAGGTTTTTGCTGAATAAGTGGTGGTTTGACGAGTTGTACGACAAGCTGTTGGTCAGGCCGACGCTTTACATCGGCAGATTCATTGCCTGGATCGATCGAGGCCTGATCGACTGGCTGATCGACAATATCGCCCGCTGGGCGCGAGGCTTTTCTGACGGATTTGATCGCGCGATCGATCGCACTTTTATCGACGGCACGGTCAATTGGGTCGCCCGCCAAACGCACGCCGTCGGTTTGGCGCTGCGCGGCGTACAGACCGGGCGCATCCGCCAGTACGTTGTCTTGATTGTCGTTGGAACGGTTACCATGTTTGTTATTGCATTTGGATTGTCGAAATAATCGAGGCTTTCGCCTACATAAATTGGACCAGTTAAACGATGAACCCATACGTCCTTTTCATTAGCCTTGTAGTCTTCCTGCCGGCGGTGGCGTCGCTGGTGCTGCTGTTTCTTAGCCGGGACAATACGGAAGGCATCAAATGGATATCCATGATCACGACCGTGATTGTCTTTTTGCTCACACTTTGGATGGCGGTTCCCGCTGCCGATGGCGTGGACAACGTCCAGTTCCAGTTGGGCGTCGAACAAATGCAGAGCGCGTTCAACTACGAATGGATTCCTACGTTTAACATCCGTTATTTTATGGGTATGGACGGGATTAGTTTCCCGCTGCTCGTACTGACGTCGTTTATCAGTATGTTGGCGATGGCGGCAAGCTGGAACATCAGCAAACACGTCAAAGCGTACTGCGCGCTATTTCTACTGCTCGAGACCGGTATGCTCGGCGTCTTTTTGGCGCTGGATTTCATTTTGTTCTACGTCTTTTGGGAGGTCATGCTACTGCCGATGTACTTCCTGATCGGCGTCTGGGGAGGCCCTCGTCGCGAATATGCGGCGATCAAATTCTTCCTCTACACGCTGTTCGGCAGCGTGCTGATGTTGATCGCAATACTGATGTTGTACTTCAACAGCGACCTGCGGGAGCTCACACCCGATCAGCTTGCTGAATCGCATGTGCTCGATCCGTACGTCGACAGTTCGGTTGAAGATCAAGAAGTCCGGGAAGTCGCCGCGCGGGATAAGTTGCTTACGGCGATCAAAAGTGGAGAAACATCGGAACACACGTTCAATATTCTCGCCCTACAGCAGCTTGGACAGCATACGACTCAGTTCGACGATTTTGGCGAGGATGAAGACGGCAAGGCGATTTACTTTCTGGGGCAAAGCGTTCAGTTCTGGGCTTTCTTGCTGTTGTTCGTTGGCTTCGTCATCAAAGTTCCCAGCGTTCCGGTTCACACTTGGCTGCCCGATGCGCACGTTGAGGCGCCGACACCTATTTCAATGATCTTGGCCGGCGTGCTGCTGAAAATGGGTGGTTACGGCATCATTCGAATCTGCTATCCCATCTGTCCTGAAGCGGGATACGACTTACGCTGGGTCGTGTGCATCATCGGTGTCGTCAGTATGGTTTACGGCGCGTTTGCCGCGCTGGCTCAAAAGGACTTCAAGCGGATGGTGGCTTACAGTTCGGTCAGCCACATGGGTTACGTCGTGCTTGGCCTCGGCGTGTGGAGCGCTCTGAATCACTCCGGTTACAAGACCGAGTATTGGCAAATGGGCATGAACGGCGCGATGTTCCAGATGATCGCTCACGGTATTAGCTCGGCCGGAATGTTCTTCATGGTCGGAGTAATTTACGATCGGGTGCATCACCGTCGCCTCGACGAGTACGGTGGGCTGTTTGCAAAGATGCCTACTTACAGCGGTTTGGCCATCGTGATTTTCTTCGCCGGCCTGGGATTGCCAGGATTGTGCGGCTTCATTGGCGAAGTGCTGGTCGTGCTTAGCGTCTGGAACTTCAGCAAGGTATTAGCAGTGATTTCAGCGTTCGTTGTGATACTGACCGCTGCTTATATTCTTTGGGCGCTGCAGCGTGTCTACCTGGGGTCCGAATACAAAGGGCCACACGAAGAATCGCTGACGCGGATCACGCCGCGCGAAATGTCCATTGCCGTGCCGCTGGTCATCCTGGCAATTCTGTTTGGCGTCTATCCAAAGAGCGTGCTCAACTACATGGCGCCGTCGGTCAACAAAACGGTTGATGACTTGGCCGATTGGCGGATGCGGCAAGATGAGAAGCAAGCTGCGCAAGCGAAAACAACACAAAAAGGTCCGCCCGCAACGGTAGCGGAGGTGGCGATAAATCGGCAGAACGTTCAGTTGCCGGGCGATGCGGCAGACGGAGTCGCGATCGTCGAACGGAGGGCGTTCGGTTTAAAAGAGGTGCGACGTAATTTACCTCCTCCCGTGAAAGAACCAAACCAGATCAACCCCGCAGTACGGCAAGAACCGTGAACTACGACGCGTTAGCCAAACTAGTAATCAGTGAAACGAGTGATTCACTGGGTAAATTTTTGCCCGAGATTGTGCTTTGCGGCACGATACTCGTGATGCTGATGCTGCGTATTTCGAATCGACTGACCAAATTGTTTCCCTCATGGTTGCTCGCGCTGGCGGGTGCGATCATTGCTCTGGCATTCTGCGATCCATTGAGCGTGCTCGGCAGCCAGGTAGTCCCAAAGCCGGATCCGATTTTTCAGGAAATGCTGGTTTACGACGCTTTCACAGTTTTCTTCCGGACATTTCTTCTTTTGTTCACGGTCCTCTTCATTATTCTCACGAAACTAACAGGCATCCCCGACTCCGAAGACGGCGCTGATTTTTACACGCTTGTCCTCGGCGCGGTGATCGGCATGTGCTTGATGGTATCGGCGAATCACTTGTTGATAGTCTTTCTGGCAGTTGAGATGGCCAGTGTCCCTTCGTATGTGCTGGCGGGGATGTTGAAAGGACGTCGCGAATCGAGCGAAGCGGCCTTAAAGTATTCGATTTACGGCGCGGGTACGGCGGGCGTAATGCTGTACGGCATCAGTCTGGTCTCCGGTGTGATCGGATCAGCGCACCTGCCCACCATTGCCACGCGGTTGGCTGAAGGTGTTGCCGGCGACGCTTCGCTGGTCTTGGTGCTCGGCGGCTTAATGATCATGGTCGGTTTGGCGTTCAAGCTGTCGGCCGTACCGTTCCATTTTTGGTGTCCCGATGTTTTCGAAGGTGCCTGCGCCGAGGTGAACGCCTTTTTGTCAGTCGCCTCCAAAGCCGCGGCGCTGGCGCTTTTGGTTCGTGTGGCGGTTGGCGTAACCAACCCAGACCTCCCCGAAGTTGCC
>JAYZEI010000004.1:0-15298 GCA_036337375.1 Planctomycetota bacterium
CAGCCGTTGGCCGAGGCCGACGTCGCGTTGATTCGGCGTTGGATCGATCAAGGTGCGAAATATGAAGCGCATTGGTCCTATATTCCGCCGCAGCGACCCGCTGTTCCCGAGGCCCGGAACAAGCGGTGGCCGCAAACCGCCGTCGACTCTTTCATTCTGTCGAGATTGGAAGCCAATCATCTTGCGCCGTCCGCGCCGGCCGACAATGTTACGATGATGCGGAGATTGTATTTTGATTTGATCGGACTTCCGCCTTCGCCGTCCGAAGTCGAGGCGTTTGTCGCGGACAAAAGTCCGGAGGCCTATGAGAAGGTCGTCGATCGTTTGCTCGAATCGCCGCACTTCGGCGAGCGGATGGCGATCTATTGGCTGGATTTGGTCCGCTATGCCGACACGGTCGGCTATCACGGCGACCAGCAGCACAATATCACGCCGTATCGCGACTACATCATTAAGGCGCTGAACGACAACATGCCGTTTGATCAGTTCACGATTGAACAGATCGCGGGCGACCTGCTTCCGCTGGCGACCGCCAATCAAAAAATCGCCACCGGTTATCTTCGCGTCTTGCAGACGTCGCACGAAGGCGGCGTGCAGCCTAAAGAGTATTTGGCCAAGTACATGGCCGACCGCGTCCGCAACGTGACGGCCGTCTGGATGGGCGCGACGATGGGCTGCGCCGAGTGTCATGACCACAAGTACGATCCGTACACGCAAAAAGACTTTTATAGCCTCGGCGCTTTCTTTGCCGACATCCAGGAGAAGGGTGATTTTAGCGGCGCTACGAATTCGAATCCGACACGGCGCGACCCGGAAATCGACGTGCCGCTGCCGCTCGATCCCGGGCAAAAACACCGCACGATGGTCGCCGTCTCCGGGCCGCCGCGGACGGTTCGCGTACTGCCGCGGGGCGATTGGCTCGACGACTCCGGTGAGGTCGTCAAACCTGCAACGCCTCATTTTTTGAAGCCAATCGCGGGCGAGGATCGGGCGACGCGACTCGACTTGGCGCGGTGGCTGGCGTCGAAAGACCATCCGCAAACGTCGAGAGTCTTTGTCAACCGTCTCTGGTATTTGTTTTACGGCGTGGGTCTTTCCAAAATTCTCGACGATACCGGCGCCCGCGGCGAATGGCCAACGCACCCGCAATTGCTGGACTGGCTGGCGGTCGAATTCGTGGAAAGCGGCTGGAATGTAAAACAGCTGGTCAAGCTGCTGGTGATGTCCAATACGTATCGCCAGTCTTCTTTGGAAACGAAAGAACTTCGCGGCCGCGATCCCGAGAATCGACTTTTGGCGAGGCAGTCGCGGTTTCGGCTGCCTGCTGAAATGGTTCGCGACCACGCGCTGGCCATCAGCGGTTTGCTGGTCCGCAAACTCGGCGGTCGCAGCGGGAGGCCGTATCAGCCCGTCGGGTACTATGCCCATTTGAATTTCCCGCGTCGGACTTACAAGCACGATACCGACGAGAATCAGTATCGCCGCGGCGTTTACGCCTATTGGCAGCGGCAATATCTGCATCCCATGCTCAAAGCGTTTGACGCGCCGTCCCGCGAAGAATGTACGGCACAGCGGCCGACGAGCAACACGCCGCTAGCGGCCTTGGCGCTGTTGAACGACCCAACTTTTGTCGAAGCGGCCCGCGTGCTTGCCGTTCGTATCATCCGCGAAGGCGGCAACGATACCGCGGCGCGGATCACCTGGCTCTGGCGGCAATCAACATCGCGAAATCCCGCACCGCGCGAAACCGCCGTGGTATCGCGACTGTTGGACAAGCATCTGCGCCATTTCCACGAACACCCGCAGGCCGCGCAAAAGCTGCTGGGTGTCGGCATGGCGCCGCGACCGGACGATATCCCGGTAGCCGAGTTGGCGGCATGGACGTCTGTCGCTCGCGCACTGATGAATCTAAACGAGACGATTACACGTAACTGAACAGGGAGCCGCGCACGCCGCGCGATAGTGCGGGACGATTGACATGAATGCAGATGAACAACGGATTTTCCTGGCGCAGCGCCGCTCGTTTCTCGGCCGCGCATCGTTGGGGCTTGGTTCGGCCGCGCTGGCGTCGCTGCTGCGGCGCGACCTGACCGCGGCTGCTCCCGATTCTCGCCTTGCCTCGCGTGGCGTAGTTGAGCCGCTGCATTTCACCCAAAAGGCCAAGCGGGTGATCTTTCTGTGCATGGCCGGCGGCCCGTCGCATTTAGAGACATTCGACTACAAACCGAAGTTGGCCGAAATGGACGGCAAGCCAATGCCGGACTCCTATACGAAGGGGCAGCCGATCGCGCAGCTTCAGGGGCAGGCACTGCGTTGCCTCGGACCGCAGTTCAAGTTTTCGCGGTCCGGAAAAAGTGGTCAGGAAATTGCCGACATACTGCCGCACACGCAAAAAGTCGCCGACGACATTGCCATCATCCGCTCGATGCACACGGATCAAATCAACCACGACCCGGCGCACACGGTGATGAACACAGGAGTATCAATCTCCGGGCGGCCAAGTATGGGATCTTGGGCCACTTACGGTTTGGGCGCGGAAACCGACAATTTGCCCGGATTCGTCGTCATGACCAGCGTCGGAGGTCGCAATCCGCAGCCGATCGCCTCACGGCAATGGCATAGCGGATTTTTGCCGAGCCAACATCAAGGCGTCGAATTCTACTCACAGGGCGACCCGGTTCACTACGTCCGCAATCCGGCCGGCGTCGATCCTGAGCGGCAGCGGGATTTAATCGACGCGGTCAACGAGCTGAATCGTCTCCGCAATGAACAAGTCAGTAACCCGGAGATTGAAACACGGATTCGGCAATACGAGTTGGCGTTCCGGATGCAAACGAGTGTGCCGGAACTGATGGACATCTCGAAAGAACCGCAGCATGTTCTGGACATGTATGGGACGCAGGGCGCGGACGGAAGTTTTGCGGCCAATTGCCTGCTGGCGCGGCGCTTGGCCGAGCGCGGTGTGCGGTTCATCCATCTGTACCACCGAGGTTGGGATCACCACGGCGATCTCGCACCGTACATGAACACCTGCTGCGGTCTGTGCGACCGCCCGAGCGCCGCGCTGATCAAAGACCTGAAACAGCGCGGCATGCTCAAGGACACAATGGTGATCTGGGGTGGCGAGTTCGGGCGGACGCCAATGTTTCAGGGCAAAGGCAAGAAGCCCGGCCGCGACCATCACATTCGTGGGTTCTCGATGTGGATGGCCGGCGGTGGAATCGAAGGTGGCGTGACGCACGGCGCGACCGACGATTTGGGCTACCACTCCGTGGAGAAGCGGACGCACATCAACGATCTACACGCCACGATGCTCTACCTGATGGGCATCGACCATGAAAAGCTGACGTATCGCTACAAGGGGCGGGACTTCCGCCTGACCGACGTAGCCGGACAAGTCGTGAAAGAGGTGCTGGCGTAGAGAGCCATTGCCCGCCGTGCGGGCGGCTTGTTGCCGGGGCTAATCGCCAATGCCTTTGCGAGCCCGCGTGGCGATACTCTTGGCCGTCTTGACGACTTTCGGACTGGCCGCGATCGTGCCACCCTGAGCTTCCATCGCGGCGATCACCTCGTCGTCGTTTCGCAGCCGTTCGTAGGTTTCCTCGACAAAGGCCACTTTTTTGTCGAGCTCTTCGAGTACCGGACGCAGTTCCTGTGCCGCGTTATCAGCAGCGGCGTCGGCTTCCAGAATTTTTCCGGCCGCCGCATCGACCTTTTCCTTGAACGCCGCAACCTGGGCCTCTTTCTTGCGGAATGATTTGAGTTCATCCGTGGTAATGACCGAGCCGGGTTTGGGTTTAATTTTTTCGATAAATGCCTGTTGCTGCTTGAGCTGCTTTTTTGCGAATTCGACTTCCTGGCGAGACTTCTCCGGTATTGCCTTGCGGGCGTTGGTGACTTTCTTGTACAGCGCACTGACCTGGGTAACCTGTTCCTTCAGCGCCAGCTCCTCTTCTGCCAGCTCCCAGCGTGTGCCGTTTTTCTTTAGACCTTCGGAGGCCAAAAGCGCCGCCGGTTCCGACGGTCGCGGTAACGCCGCGTCGGGTTCTTCGCCACTGCCGCCCTCCGCGGGCTCATTATCGTCGGGATTCTCTGCGGTCGGGTCGGGCGTGTCCGGATTTGTCGCAACCTGGTCCGGCTTTTTGGGGTCGAGCCGTGCCAAGACGAGTTCCGGCCAGCCTCCATCGCTTTTTTGAATAAATTGTCCGGTCCCGTTAAGAAAGACTTGCTTGAGGACGGGGTTTTTCACGGGTATTGGATAATCGGAAATGTTCAGCCGCACCTGATTTGTGTTCGCGATTTGCTGAACTTCCTCATCGGTCTGCTTGGCTAACCACGTTTCAAGACTTTTTTTGATAGCCTCTTGGGAAGTCGCGGTTTTCGCCTCAGTGAGCAGATTCTCGGCTTCTTCTTTGTACGGCGGTTTTGGCTCGCCGGCGAGATATTCTTCGAGCTTCGCAATCACCCCGGGAATGTTCTTCGCAGCCAACACTTCGTAGGCCTGTGTCAGCAATGGCGGCGGACCCGCCTCGGGAGCAGGTTGCTCAATGACCGGCTTCTCGGTTTCGGGCGGATTCTCTGTTTCGTTCGGCTCTGCGGGGTCCGGGTTCAGATGGGATCCCGGTTCCGGAATTTCCGAGGATTGATCGGTGTCCACGCTGCCGGGTTCGACAGCTTGCTCGTGCCCCGCTCTGGTCGTAGCACGTCTGGTGTCCGATGTTGTCGAGGATTTTTTATTCGAGTTGCCCTTGGCCAGAGCGTCGTCCGAATCACCGCCGAGCGTCAGCGCGAGCGCAATCCCCCCCAGTACGATGATGCCCAGCAAAATTGCCGAAGCCACAATGGTCGCTTGTTTGTTGTTTTTTCGCCCCGGGGTTTGGTGCGTGGTGTGTCGATGTGGTTCGGAGGTGCCACGCGGATCGACAATGACCGGCGCGGCGGAACTTACAGGCTTGTCGGCAACCGGTTTTGCCGTGCGTAGCTTGGACGCGGCTGGACGGGGATCTTTAGGCCGTGCGGCGATGCCGACTTGCGGCCGCGACGTTTTGCGGGCCGGTTCGTCGTCCTCTGCCCGATCCACGTCGTTTTGTTGCTTTAGTTTTGCGTCGTACCGCGCGCGTTGTTCGTCGTCCAGCAGGCAAACACGGGCGGCGGCGATTTCGTTCAGCAACTTTTGTGCATACCGGACGTTGGGTCCGGACGCCAACTCCTGCAGATACGACATCTGGCGATTCGCTGCCGAATCGATAACTTCCGGATCGGATTCGTACAGGTCAATCGCCAGCAACCGATAGTGATTTGGCGGCTGTTCCCGGGGGGAAATGCCCAGCCATTTGTGATAAGGATCAAAAGCGGAGGACATTTCGCAGACCTTGTTGGCGGACCATGCCCGGTAACTGGATAAATTCATGATAGGCCGTTGCGCAACGTGACGCAACAGTCAAAAGCAGCTCCAGTTGTCTTGCGATTGGGCTAATAGGAGGGGCGGTTCGGGGTCGTTGCGGCCACTTTAGGGCAATCCCCTAAGAAAGTCGTCCAAAGCTCCATCGCCGCTGCCTTCGTCGTCTTGCTCGTCGGCTTCGTCGTCGGCTTCGTCGTCGACTTCGTCTCCGTCGTCGGCTTTGTCGAATTCGAATTCTTCGAGGTTCTCAACCGATTCGACCAGGCCGTGCTTGTTGTCGTCGACGACCTCGCCTTCCACCGCTTCGTCAACCGAATCGTCATCCACGATCTCTTCATCGGGGCCATCGAAAAGTCTTCCCGAATTGATCCGATCGATCCACCGTATAATGTCTTCTTCAGAAAGTCCCGATGCGCGTTCGAGGACAATGGTTGCCTCTTGTTTCGTTTTCGGTAGCCAGGCTATTACCTTTAGCCGCCCGTCCTCCCGGTAAGAGAATCTCACGGCAATCTTGGTTTGCGCGGGAAGCTGTTTGGGCAAGTCGCGGATGACGCAGCGGCCGATAGGTGTCGAGTTGGTGCCGCTCCCATCGCCGCCTTCGATCACATTGACGACTACCGAACGCTGGTTTTCGTCGCGCGTGGAGAATCCGCCGGTGCCGTTGGCGGGCAGCGCGGTATTACGCGGGATCAGAACTTTCCGCCGTGGCCGCCCTGTTTTTCTCTCGACTGCCAAGACGCCCAGGTCGTGCGAATTAACGTTGGTGACGATCAGTTTTTGACGTTCCTCCTCATCCACCGACAGCAGCACGCCGGCCAAAACGGCCGCCCCGTGTGCGACGGATTCGTCGGGCGAGATCGAACGGTCGGTCGGCATTCCGGATTCCGTTTCCAGGGCCTGGCCGACCATCGGCATCCGGCTCGAACCGCCGGCCACCAGCACGCGGTCCAGGTCCGACCACGACATTGAAGCTTCTTTCAGAGCTTTGCGGACGGTGAACAGAGTCCGTTCCAGCAAATCCTTGGTCAGTGCTTCGAATTGCTCGCGGCTCAAATTGATCCGCAATCGATCGCCCGCGAACTCAAAGTGCATGTTGAAATCGCTGCGCGCGGTCAGTGCGATCTTTGCCGTTTCGGCTTGTACCCGTAACCGCTCGAGCGCCGCATCGTCGCCGCGAGGATCCAGACCGTACTCGCCGGAAAACTGTTCGGCGACGTGATCGACGATACGATCGTCCCAGTCGATGCCGCCTAAATAGACATCGCCCGCAGTGGAAATCGTTTTGTAGTCGCGGCCGGAAATCTCCATCACCGTGACGTCAAAAGTTCCGCCACCGAGATCGTATACCAGGACTCGTTCTTTGGAGGTTGCTGAACCCTGCGCGTCGAGAAACCCCTTTTGAACACCAGACGCGATGGCCGCCGCCGTCGGCTCGTTAATGATGTCCATCACGTTCAGGCCCGCGAGGCGGCCGGCGTCTTGTGTCGCTTTGCGTCTCGGTTCGTTAAAATATGCCGGAACCGTGACGACGACGTTTTGGATGGTTCCCAATACCAGTTCGGCATCGTCTTTCAACTTTTTTAGGATCAACGCCTGGATGACTTCGGGAGGCAGCCGCCGCCCGCGGATGCGTTTTTCGTAGTAGGATTCACCCATGTCGCGCTTTGCAAATTGTGCGACGAGTTCCGGTTCGAACGGCGCAATCGTTACCGCTTCTTTGCCGACCACCGGTCTTTCCTCGTCGAAGAACACGATACTTGGTGTCGTGGCGTCACCTTCGGCGTTTTTGATCGTCGTGGGACGACCGTCTTTATCGAGAAATGCAATCACCGAGTGCGTCGTTCCCAGATCGATTCCGACAGCGGTTTCCTTGGCTGAGTCCATTGACAGGCCCCGTGGTTGATCGAGATTCACATACTAGATTCTAAACGGCGCAATTGGGCGCAGTCCAGAACCGGGGGATGTCGACGATTCGCCATTAAAGAAAAAGCCACGACGGATCGATTGCCGATCGCAACCCGTAGTGATCGATCGTGGTCCAGGAGGTGGGTTCGCTCCGCAGAACGGCGGCTGTGCGGCAAAAACGAATCGGTCTGTCACGCGCAATCACCAGACAACGAGGATGTCACCGGCCAGACGGTCCTAACGGTGATTGCACCGCCGCTGCGGGCCGATTACGAGTTGATCGCCGCTTGCGCGGCCGCCAGCCGCGCGATGGGGACTCTAAACGGCGAACAGCTAACGTAGTCCAGGCCGACTTGGCTGCAAAACGCGATCGAAGCCGGGTCGCCGCCGTGCTCGCCGCAGATGCCGCATTTCAGGCCCTTGACTGTCGAGCGGCCTTTTGAGACGCCCATTTCAACCAGCTGGCCGACGCCGGTCGCATCGAGCGATTGGAACGGGTCTTTTTCCAGAATTTCCTGTTCGATGTAGTCCGGCAAGAAGGTGTTCACGTCGTCGCGGCTGTAGCCGAACGTCATTTGCGTCAGATCATTCGTGCCGAAGCTGAAAAAGTCGGCATGGCTGGCGACCTCGTCGGCCGTCAGCGCCGCGCGGGGAATTTCGATCATCGTGCCGATTGGAATACTGAGTTTGGCGGTATAGGCTTTCGCTTTCTTCACGGCCGCGATCGTTTCGACCGTCAATTTCCGCAACTTGGCCAGTTCGGCCGCCGTGCCAACCAATGGAATCATGATCTCCGGCCGCGCGTCGATTTTCTTTTTCTTGCACTGCATGGCCGCTTCAACGATAGCGGTTACTTGCATCTCGAGTATCTCGGGATAAGTCACGGCCAAGCGGCAACCGCGGTGGCCCAGCATGGGGTTCATCTCGTGCAACTGGCCGACCCGATTTTTTACCTCGGCCGGCCTGATGCCGAGGCGGTTGGCCAGTTCGCGCTGCGAGTGGTCGTCGTGCGGCAGAAACTCGTGCAGCGGCGGGTCCAGCAGCCGGACCGTGACGGGGTATCCCTTCATCGCCGTAAAAATTCCGGCAAAATCTTTGCGCTGGAACGGCAGTAGTTTCTTCAAAGCGGCCCGCCGCTTCTTTTCGGTCCGCGCCAGGATCATTTCCCGCATGGCGATAATTCGTTCGCCTTCAAAGAACATGTGCTCGGTGCGGCAAAGCCCGATCCCCGCCGCGCCGAACTTGCGGCCGCGGGCGGCGTCTTCCGGCGTGTCGGCGTTGGTGCGGACGCCCAGTTTGCGATGCTTGTCGGCCCACCGCATGAGCGTGGCGAAATTGCCGCCGAGCGACGGTTCCCGGGTGGCCACTTCGCCCGTCATCACCTCGCCCGTCGCGCCGTCAACCGAAATGTTGTCGCGGTGCGTAAACTTGCGGCCGTTGATGGTGATCGTCCGTTTCTGCTCGTCGATGTGAATATCGCCGGCGCCGCAGACGCAAGGCTTGCCCCATCCACGGGCGACCACGGCCGCGTGGCTGGTCATGCCGCCGGTACTGGTCAAAATACCGTTCGCCGCGTGCATGCCTTCGACATCTTCCGGACTTGTCTCTTTGCGGACCAGAATTACAGCCTCGCCTTTCGTCGCGCGGTGGGCCGCGTCGCCCGCTGTAAACGACAATCGGCCGCATGCCGCACCGGGTGAGGCGGGCAAACCCCGCGTCAACACATCGCGCGGTGCGGTGGGGTCGAACGACGGCAGCAGTAATTGGTTCAAATCGTTCGGCGGCACGCGGAGGATCGCTTCTTTTTCGCTGATGAGCTTTTCTTTGACCATGTCGCAAGCAATTTTAACCGCCGCAGGCCCCGTCCGTTTGCCGTTGCGCGTCTGCAGCATGTAAAGCTTGTCCCGCTCGATAGTGAACTCCAAGTCCTGCACGTCGCGGTAATGTTTCTCCAATTTATTTTTGATACCAATGAGTTGTTTATGGACTTTGGGCTTCCATTTGCGCATTTCGGCTACCGGTTGTGGCGTGCGGATACCGGCCACGACGTCTTCGCCCTGCGCGTTGACGAGAAATTCGCCATAGAAACTGTTCTTGCCCGTCGACGGGTCGCGGGTGAAGGCCACACCGGTTCCCGAATCGTCTCCCATATTGCCGAAGACCATCGTCTGTACGTTGACGGCCGTTCCCAAAAGACCGGTGATCTCGTTGATCTGCCGATACTTGATCGCGCGGTTCGAATCCCAGCTGCCGAAGACGGCTTGGATCGCCTTTTGAAGCTGCACTAACGGATTATGAGGAAAGTCTTCCCCGGTGTGCTTCTTGTAGACTTTTTTGTAGGCGACGACGAGTTCTTCCAGCCCGGCCGTGTTCAGTTCTGTGTCTTCTTTGACCCGGTACTTTTTCTTGATGCGATCGAATTCGGCTTCGTAGTGGTGGTGCCCCACGCCCATCACCACGTCGCCAAACATATTGATCAGCCGGCGATAGGCATCCATCGCAAAACGGCGATTTCCAGAAAGCGCGGCGAGTCCTTCGACCGCTTTGTCGTTGAGCCCCAGGTTCAACACCGTGTCCATCATGCCCGGCATGCTCTCGGCCGCGCCGGAGCGGACGGAGACCAGTAACGGATTGTCGGCCGAACCAAACTTCTTGCCCGTTTCCTTTTCCAGCGTGGCGACATTTTTTTTGATCTGGTCCATCAGGCCGGACGGGAACTTTTTTCCCGAGTCGTTATAGTCCTTGCAGGTTTGGGTGGTGATCGTGAACCCGGGTGGAACGGGCAGGCCGATGCTGGTCATGTCCGCTAGGTTCGCACCTTTGCCGCCGAGCAGTTGTTTCATCTGCCGTTTGCCTTCGGCTTTGGTCCGGCCGAAATAGTAAACGCGTTTTGTCTTTGTCGCTCGTTTTGCCATCTGCGGGAAAATTCCTCAGGAGTAAGTATTGGTGAACGGGCGGGTAATTGAGACCGCGGGAAGCACCGGTCTTTGCCCCGTACCCGTTGAATGATCGGACGAGAAAATAGGCGTAGCAAGCTGCCGCCAACACGCCGTGGCGAGGCAATCAATGTAATTGCGGCACTGCGCGCCGTCAAGATGACACGGGCCTGCGGGCGGTCGCCAATCGCGGCGATTTCTGACGGGCACGTGCAAAAAACCCCAATCGCCGGATCGTATTACGCCGATGCCAACGGGGATGACGGTCGCCGGACCGGACCGTCATCCGTTTCAGCGCGGCGCTCGCTTCACGTCGTCGCCGCCTGCGGCGGCCACGACCGGCATTAAAATTAAAAGACACCCGAGATTTTCATCTCGGGTGCCTTTCTGATTGATGAGGAACCGACGGGGGAAATTTTGGCGAGGCCCCCGCGTCGTCCTCAATTCGTTCCACTAGCGATTGACGCCGATCGCCAGACCGTAGCCAATCAGCCCTTCATCCTCGGTGTCACCCTCCTCAACACCTTCCCATTTTTGCGCTTCGACGAATGCACGCGCAAAGAGTGTTCCGGGGCGGCAGTCGCGCGCCCACTCGAAGCCGGCCTGGAGTTCGGTAATACTGAACGATCCGAGGCTGTTATCGTCGGTTTCGGAGCCGAACTGATGCGAGTAGCGGAGGTTGGCGAAGAGGTTGGTGTTGTTGCAGGGCAGCACATCCGACTTGAGGTGCAGGCCGATCACCGGGCCGATGGTGTCTTCGTAATGATTGTCGCCACTTTGATGGTAGTCCGCGTAACGGGCGCCCAGCGAAATTTCTCCGGCCCAGTTGTTCCCCAATTCGAATCGGCCCGCGTATTCGAGATCGAAGGTGAAGTGGTTGACGAAATCGTCTTGAGTCCCTTGATCCTCACTGAGGCCCAATTCGAACAGGCGGAGTCGCCACTCACGTCCGCAATTGTCCACTTTTCCAAACGTGAAACGGGAACCGTGTTGGAAATAATTATCGCTCACGCCGTTTTCTTCGGTGTCCTGCAACCGCAACCAGACGACTTCGGCCATGGCGGTTATGCCGCAATCCGGTTTCGTCCACGAGTCCCAGTTTTGGCTGCAGCAATCGTCGCCACCGCCGGTTTCAAAGGACGCCAGGCGGGCTTCCATGTCGGCAATCTGCTTGGACAGTGAAGCAATCGACGTGTGTGCGGCTAACTGATTGTTGTCCCTAAAATATTCCCCGTAGTCTTCGGCCCGCGCCGGTCCGGCGACGGTGACGGCGAGAACCGTCAACATGGATATTCTTGCGATCAACATCAACTCGACCTCCGTGAGAAATGAGATTTTATCCTCGCCGCGACACTGCGACGAATTTACTTGGTGACTTGTTCGGGCAAACGGACTCCGTCAGACACCGCATTTAGTGGGCTTTCGTCAAATCTCGGGCGGTTTTTTCACTATTGTTGGCAGAACCGTCACAATTTATGCAATCGTTACATCTTGCTGCGCAGGCAGCGGGCGTTTGGGACCAATCCGCGGTTGCCGGCAAGAATCCTCAAGCCGTGCAGATGGCGGCAGAATGGCGGACAGCGGGGCCCGGCGGATTTTGATCGACCGGGCTACGCGGGTGTCTTGTCGTTGTCGGCGTCGACAACCGCGATCACGGTGTCACCGGGGCCCGGCGCGAGCGGCTGGTCGCTGGTGTTGACCATCAGGTTTCCCGTTGCAGTCACCGTAAACAGCGCCAGCGCAGATTGGCCGTACAGTTCACGAAACGCGCCGTAGTCGAATTCCGCCGTGAGCTTCGTCCGCTTTACGACCGCACCGCCATCGAACCGTTCGTCCAGGTAACTGTAGGTGGCGTCGTCGCCAAACAATCGCCGGCCGTGCAGGACTTCGCCGGACGTCTCCGTTCGAGCCGGACCAACGTTGGCCGCGCGGAGGCGATAGACCTCGGAGCGGCCAAAGGCCTCGACGAACCGAAACGCCGCCAGGGCGTTGATTTCGTCGTTTCGCGTCAGTGCCAACAGACGGCCGATGCCGGCCAAATCAAGCTCTTCCATCACCGGCTCGGACAGAATACTGGCGTAGACCGCCGGCAAGTCCTCCATCCGCGCGACGTGGACATTGTTGCGGTTGCTGTCGACCATCAGCACGTTGAAGCCCGCCTCTTGAACGGCTTTGGCAATCGCCCGCGCGCCGGGATGCGCGCTGGCGAACAGAATCCCTTGCGGATTGGACGCCGACAGCCCGAGCCGTTTCGCCAATGGCCCCGCCGTCAATCCGTAAACCGTCACCGTGACCACGATCACCAGAAAGGTGACGGGCTCCAGTTTCGCTGCCGCCCCCGGTTGCAGCAGGACGGGCTCGCCGCTCAAACCTTTTTCCAGTTCTTGCAATGTGATCGCGAAGACCGACGCCAACGCAGCAGCCACGATCCCGCGCGGTGCGAGCCACGACAAAAACAGTTTTTCCTGCCACGACAGTCCGCTTTTGACGGTCGAGGCGAAAACCGACGCGGGCCGGATCACCAACATCAACACCGCCACGAACGCAACGCTCTGCCATCCCAGATCGTCGAGCGTTTCCAGTTTGATCCGCGCCGCCAAGACGATGAAGAGCAGCGAGATCAGCAGCACCCGCAGGTTTTCTTTGAATTCGATGACGTGCTTTAGCGAAACGGACTTTTGATTCACCATGACCACGCCCATCAAAGTTACGGCGAGCAATCCCGATTCGGCTTGCAGCACGTCCGCCAGCGCGAAGCAGCCGACGACTAACATCAGCAATACGGGACTCTGTAGATGATCGGGAATCCAATAGCGCCGCATACAGAACAGCGCGGCCCACGCTGCCGCAACGCCGATCGCGCCGCCGTAGACAATCGTCTTAATCAGCCCGATCACTACGGCGCTCATCGGACCCGACGTACCCATTTCCACCGCCTCCACTGATGCCAGCGCCAAAATACCAAGCGTGGCGCCGACCGGATCGATGACAATACCTTCCCATTTGGCGATGGTTCCCACCCTCTCCGCGGGGCGAATGTGCCGGATCATCGGGCCAATAACGGTCGGCCCGGTCACCACCAACATGCAACCAAGGATGAGCGAAACAGCGAACCCCGCGTCGAGCAGGTAGTACGCCGCCAACGTCGCCAACAATCCCGTCACCACCGCGCCGGCGGTACATAGATTTCGAATCACGCCACCCGCTTCACGCAAATCGGCCAGATGCAGGCTCAATCCGCCCTCGAACAAGATCAGCGCAACCGCCAGCGAGACGACTGGAAACAACAAATCGGTTCCAATCAAATCGTCGGGATTCAGAAACGCCGCGCCATCCGGGCTCAGCAGCGTGCTCACCGGCCCAGCGACAAATCCGATGGTAAGCAGCAACAGAATCGCTGGAATTCGAACTCGCCATGCCGCCCACTGGGCGCCGATCGCCAACACGACAACGGTCGCCACGGTTACCAGCGTGGTGGATTCTCCGGAGGCGAACAGCAACGCGTTGAACCCCATTCTTGCTCCTTATGGCGACACGAAAACAGTTGCGTCCGAATTGCCGATCACCCGCAGCGCGGTTTCGCCGAAGAGTTTTCTCAAGACCAGGCTGCCGGCGCTGTTGCCGACAACCAATACGCCGGCAGCCCACCCGTAAGCGATCGGAAGCCACCCGTCTTTGGCGGACCCCGCACGGCATCCCGTCTCGACGTCGACATTCGGTTTCGTCAGCTTACGGCTGCGGCTTGCGCCTGTCAACGATTGCGGCGCAGTCGAATTATTACGATATTGAAGGGGCGACATTAACCCGCAAACACAACGACGACGCAGGCGCAAAATGACCGAATTCAATCTTGCGGATTACTCCGGCGGCCTGGCGGCGCTGATGACCGATTCCAGCCACGCGCCGCTCGACGCGGGCGCACCGAACCACGACGCGGCTGACGGGTTGGCGGCGCTCGATTTGGATGCGGCCTTTGCCCCGGCGACCATTTCCGATCGCAGGATGGCACAAGCCTGTCACAGCGGACTATGGCTGTTGCACAATTTCCTCGACGAGTCGCACGTCATTAGCCAGGATATCGACACCATCACCGGCAGTTTCTGGCACGGCATTATGCACCGTCGCGAAGGGGATTTTTCAAATGCGAAGTACTGGTTTCGCCGAGTCGGCGGTCATCCGGTGTACGAATCGCTGGCAGCGGCCGCGCACGCATTCGCGTCTGAGTCATTTCCAAACGAAAGCGAATGGGATCCCTTCGACTTCGTCGATCGCTGCGAAGCCGCGGTCCGAGGTCGATCCGCCGACGCCGACACGCTTGGGCAAGTTGCCCGCCTCGAGTGGAACTTGCTATTTGATTTCTGTTTCGATGCCGCCATTGGCCAACCTTGAACGTTGTTGATATACTCAACCACGTTCTTTCGACATCGTTCTCACAACCCGCCCCAGTGCCGCGCCCGTGGGCATTTCAATCGGCGCGGTTTTCATGGCCAATGAAAAGTTGCGACGGCAGATCGCCTGGGAAGCCGCGCGGTTGATGTACGTCCGCCAGGAGTCCGAATACTTTCGGGCGAAGATCAAAGCCGCACGGCGGATCTGCCGCGGTTGGGTCAAACCACAGGATCTGCCCAGCAATACTGAAATCCGCGATCAAATACAGTCGCTGGCCCGCACGCACGAGGGCGACCGTCGTGAAGAAAAACTGCAAGAGATGAGGTTCGAAGCGTTGCGGATGATGCGCGTCCTCAGAGCGTTTCGACCGCGTTTGATCGGCAGTGTGCTAACCGGACACGTCCGTGCGGGCTCGGACATCGACATTCATGTTTTTTCAGGCAGCCTGGAAGCGGTCACCGCCGCGCTGGACGAGGAAGGATCGGTATACGATGTGGAACGGAAACACGTTCGCAAAGATGGCGAAGGCCGCGTTTTTACCCACGTTCATGTGCATGATCGGTTCCCGTTCGAGTTGACCGTCTATGCCGCCAACAAGGCGCATTACGTTTTCAAGAGTTCGGTGACCGGCAAAGCGATGGAGCGGGTAAGCATCGCCGAACTGGAG
>JAYZEI010000005.1:0-6709 GCA_036337375.1 Planctomycetota bacterium
CGCAACGACGACGAACTTCCGTTCCAGGTAATTCCAACAATCTTCGATACCGATAACGATCAAACAACGATTACCGTACTGATGACACTGCGACAGACACCCCCACTTTCCATCAAAGAGGGGACACCGCTGATCCAAATCATTCCATTCGAGCGCACCGACTGGGACCTGACGACGATGCGGCTGGGGAACCTCACCATCGAAGAGCTAACAACGTTTCGTGAAGAATACTGGAGCTGCAAAAACCGCGTTTTCGACGAGGGCGCCGACACCTCGAACCCCGAACAGGGCCACGGCGCTTTCGCGAAACTCGTCAAAGTCAATTCCCGATTTCAATAAACCGTCCGACCGATGTTTCGGCCCATGAACGACGCTCAACAACAGTTTCCTTTACGGTGGCAATTTCTTGAGCCTTGGAGCCGCTACCTCTGCCAGATCCCCAGAATGCATTACGTCGGGCCATCGGTTACACTAACGCTTGCATGTTATCCGCCGAGCACTTGCGTGCAGAAAGAACCAAGGCATGAACAGAGTTTTGAATAGTTTTAGTTGTTTTTGTGTCGCCACCATGCTGCTGGGAATTCCGACTTGCGGCGGGGCAGAGAACACCGTCGTTATTGAACGGATCGCGGATGACATACGATACTTGGCGTCCGATGAACTGGAAGGCCGCGGCCCCGCCACGAAAGGCCTCGCCCTGGCTGCCGAGTACATTCGGGACGAGTTTACCCAGGCCGGTCTAAAAAGTGGTGTCGACGACGGATCGTTCATGCAGCCCTTCGAGGTCGCCATCGACACCAAGTTGATCGAACAAAAGACCTCTCTGGTTTTACACGGACCCGACGACCAGAAGATTGTCCTCGAATTGGGCCGCGACTTCCAACCGCTGGCGGTAGGCGGTACGGGCAAGGTGCGGGTAGATGTCGTGTTTGCCGGTTACGGAATTGCCGCCGACAAGCATAAGTACAACGACTACAAGGCGGGGGACGTCCAGGGAAAGGCCGTGTTGATCATCCGCCGCGAGCCGCAGCAGGACAACAGCAAGAGCGTATTCGACGGCAAGAAAGTGACTTCCCACTCCTACATTCGCACCAAGGTTCAGGCAGCAAAGAAACACAAAGCGGCGGCAATCCTGCTGGTCAACGATCCGTTTTCGACAAAGCCCAAAAAGAAAGACGAGCTCTCCAAACCGAACGGGTTCGGCGCCCGCGGCATGGGAATTCCTTTAGCCCATCTATCGCAGGCTACGGCCAATCGATTGCTCAAGCAATCGCCGATCGAAACGGCGGCTAACGACAAACTCGACAACCTTGAATCGATCGAAACTGCAATTGACGGAAACCTCAAACCGATAACGCAACCGCTTAAAGGCTGGACCGCCGAGTTGGAATTCACTTTCGACCGCGTACATGCCAAGGTAGCCAACGTCGTCGGCGTGCTGGAAGGCGAAGGCCCCCACGCCGACGAAACGATTATTCTCGGTGCGCACTACGACCACCTCGGTTACGGCCCGTTCGGATCGCGCAAGCCTGAACCCCGCGAAGTGCACAACGGCGCGGATGACAACGCCTCGGGAACGGCAGCCGTCGTCGAACTCGCGCGGCGATTTGGCGGGCGGGAAAAGCGGCCCGCACGGCGACTGGTTTTTATCGCCTTCAGCGCCGAGGAACGCGGTTTGATCGGCAGTGCGCACTACGTCGAAAAACCTCTGTTCCCGCTCGACAAAACCGTGACCATGTTAAATTTCGACATGATCGGCCGATTACGAAAGGATGGACTGATACTGGGGGGTGTACGCACGGCAAAACAATTCGCCAAGCTGGTTGAAGCCGTGACGATTGACGGCAAATTGAAAGTAAAAACAAGCGGGCCGATGGGCGGCAGCGATCACACCAGTTTTTACCGGAAGAACATACCGGCGATGAACTTTTTCACCGGCATGACCAAGGAGTACCACACCCCGCAAGACGACTTTGAGACCATCAACGTCGCCGGCGCCGCGCAGACAATTGACTTTGCGGAACGACTCCTAATCCAAATTGCCGGTCTCCCGGAGCGGCCCGTATACGTCAAGTCTGCCAAACCCGCCCGCGGTGGCGGACAGATGGCCTACCTCGGCGTCGTACCCGACTATGCCGGCACGAACGACGGGTTGCGGATTACGGACGTCAACGCCGAATCGCCGGCGGCTAAGGGCGGCCTGAAGGCCGACGATGTAATTATCAAGATCGGGGAAATTACGGTCGCCGACATCCAGGGACTTGCCGACGGACTGCGAAAATACAAATCCGGCACGACCGTCGACATCGTCGTTCAACGCGGCAAGGAAAAGAAGTCGCTCAAGGTAACGCTGGGCAAACCGCCTGCGAAGAAATAATCTGAGGTCGAACGGGATTCGAACCATTTTACTCCGAGGGAGTTGCCATGAGCAGGCTCGTAATCACCGCGGTTTTTGTCTTTCCATTCCTGACGACCGCCGACGCCGACGACACCGAGGCAAAAACCGAAAAAGAGTCTTTTGTTTCGTTGTTCAATGGCAAAGATCTCAACGGCTGGATTCCGCTCAACGTCCGTCCTGAGACCTTCCTCGTCCGCGAAGGCTTGATCGTTTGCAGCGGCAAACCTACCGGAGTGATGCGGACGGAGAAAATGTACGAGAACTTTGTGCTGGAACTCGAGTGGCGGCACATGCGGGCAAAGGGTAACGCCGGCCTGTTCATCTGGAGCGACGGGGTCATTGCGCCGGGCACGCCGTTCACACGCTCGATTGAGGTTCAAATCCTCGATGGGAGAAACACACCGAACTACACCAGTGACGGCGACGTGTTCGCCATTCACGGCGCGACGATGAAACCGGACCGGCCCCATCCAGCCGGCTGGCCGCGTTGCCTGCCGAGCGAGCGCCGCTGCAAGCCTTCGCCCGCATGGAATCACTACCGGGTAACCTGTCGCAACGGTGTTTTGCAACTGGCGGTAAACGGCAAGGTCGTCTCAGGTGGTAGCCAATGCAAGCCGCGCAAAGGCTATATTTGCCTCGAATCCGAAGGTTCCGAAGTCCACTTTCGCAACATCCGCCTGAGGGAGCTCCCCTCGACCAATCCAAAACCTGATGAAATCGCCAAACCCGCCGCACCGGCCCGATAGCCCTTACGCGACCGGCTGCGAACCTCCTCCTGCCCAAGGCCGCACTGATGCTCTCGCCCGCGTTCGATTCGAAGACATTGACCATTCCACGCCGCGATTTCCTCAAGCGCGGCATCGCCGGCGCGGCCATCGGCGGAGCGTGCCATTCATGGTACGCGGGCTCCGCCCTGGCACTGCCTGCCGAGCACCAACTAACGATCCGAAAAATTGAGCGAATCACCGTCAAGGTTCCCTACCGCAAAATTCCCGCACGTCATATGGCACGCGAACTGCCCCATTGGCGATATAGCGAGATATTCAAAGTACATCTTCGATCGGGGCACGTTGGTTACGGCGAAACACTGCTGTACTACACGTGGGATGCGAGCGAGGACGATGACGTCCGCCGCGCACAAGGAAAAAATGCCGCCGCCCTGATGTGGGACGATGAGCTGGGCGCCGGCCTGCAAATGGCCCTGTTTGATGCCGTCGCCAAGACGGCGGACGTGCCGATTCATCGATTGCTCGGCGCCCAAATTCACGACAAGACGCCGCTTTCTTGGTGGAACATCGACACCTCCCCCGAAGACATGGCCGCCGAGTGCCGGGAAGCACACCGTCAAGGCTACCTGGCCTACAAGACGAAGGGGCGACCCTGGATCGATCTCTGGGGCCAAGTCGAACAGTCTGCAAAAGTCGTACCGGAGTCGTTCAAGATCGACATGGATTTTAACGACACGCTGCTCGACGCCCGCCGCGCTATTCCCATTCTGAAGGAGATCGCAGCGGACCGACACATCGACATTTACGAGACGCCGATATTTCAGACCGATATTCCCGGCAACCAGGCGATTCGCAAAGCCACCCGCGTCGCCCTGGCAATGCACTACGGTAATCCGGACGCCGTCACCGCAATCAAGCATGGAATTTGTGACGGATTTATTATTGGCGGCGGTGCGAGTCGCGTGATGCGGCAGGCCGCGGTATCGGCTGCGGCCGACATGCCGTTTTGGTTGCAATTGGTTGGCACGGGGATTACGGCCGCGTGGTCACTGCACTTCGGCGGCGTACTGAGCCATGCGACCTGGCCCGCGGTCAACTGCCATCAGCTTTACACACACCAACTGCTGACCAAGCCGATCCAGGTTCGGGACGGGTTCGCTCAAGTGCCAAACCGCTCGGGCCTGGGCGTGGAAATCGACTGGGAGGCTATCGACCGCTTCCGGGTTGAAAAACCGAAACAACGGCCGGAACCGGCGCGGTTGATCGAAACCCGCTGGCCGGATGGACAGCGGATGTTGATCGCCAACAATGGCAAAGTGAACTTCATGCTCGACGTCGCCCGCCGAGGCAAGATGCCGTTTTTCAAGCGGGGCGTCACTACCCGGTTGGTGGCGGATGACGGCACGGAGTCGTGGCGGACGCTTTACAACAAAGCGCGGCGCGGCCCTGTATTTGAAGGAGCGTAGCATTTGAAGGAGCGTAGCCCGCAGCCGCAAAAAAGGAGGGCGACCCCCCACTGAGCCTGTCTCGAGAGACTGCCTCAGCGGGAATCTCGCCCTCCCGCAGTTTCGCCGCGAGCGCTGCTCGCTTTAATCTGCTAGACCTTAATCCACTAGACCTTGTTCGCGTCGGGAATCTCGAACCCGCTGCGGTTCGCGTCCTTGACCAACGCATTAGCTTCGTCGGCGTGCTCGCCAACGTGCCGTTCGGTCTTTGGATCAAACGTGAGCCACGGTCCCACGACGTACGACTCTCCGTCTTTGACTCCAACGCCATCCTGGAGGACCGAATGCAGTCTGCCAAAGTGTTCGGCCGCGTCCTTGTTGTCGCCAAAGGTTCCCGCCTTGGCATTGAAAGGCACTTTCTTGCCGAGGCGATACGAGTTGTTCATCAAGTGCCCCACGACGCAACCGCGATGTGCGTCCATTACGTCACCGTTGGCCATCTTGGGATCACCCGCACGGCAGGCGGCGATGAAACTGCCCCAGTTGCCGCCGGGCGTGATGTTGCCGCCGGGCACGGAGATCGCTTCTCCCTTGTCGCTGCCCGGCGCATAGTAACGGCGACGGAGAATCTTGCCGCCATCCTCGAAGTAGAACTCATTTTCAACCTGGCGCTGGTAGCCCTTGTAGTTGACGTTGCGGACGTTGAAGAAGCAGAACTGACCGTTCGGATATTCGGCAATACCGAACATCGAATTAGGCGTTTCGCCTTGGTCATTCCACTGGAACCGCCCACCGATCGCCATCGCACGAACGGGGTGCATCTGATCATCGTCGATGGCCCAAATGGCCCGGTCCAATTGATGCGTGCCCTGATTGTTCAGGTCGCCGTTGCCGGACTTCCAGAACCAGTGCCAGTTGTAGTGAACAAAATTGCCGTGGTAGGCGTCGATTTCCGCCGGGCCGCGCCACAGGTTCCAATCCAAATTGGACGGAGCGTCCGACGTCGACTTGATGCCAATACCGCCGCGAGGCTTGCAGCAATAGCCATAGCTGATCTTGAGCTTGCCCCATTTTCCCGCCTTCACGGCCTCCGTTAACCCTGCTGCGCCGCCGTCGCTGCGCTGCTGCGTGCCGTGCTGAATGACGACGCCGTATTTCTTTTGGGCTTCGACGCAAACGCGGCCTTCCGCAATATCGTGGCTCATCGGCTTTTCGACATAAACGTGTTTGCCGGCTTGCGCGGCCCAAATCGTGATTAGCGAATGCCAGTGATTCGGCGTAGCGACTGAAATCGCATCGAGGTTTTTGTCATCGAGCGCTTCGCGGACGTCGGTCACCGCCTTGATATCTTTAAATTGATTTTTCAGCCCCTTTGCCGTGCCCTCGAGCACGCGCTTGTCGGGATCAATGACGTAGGCAATCTCGACGTTCTTTTGACCCTTCCAACCGCCAATGTGGCTGCGGCCTCGGCCATTGAGTCCGGCGACCGCGATGCGAAGCCGATCGTTGGCCCCGTCGACAGCGCCCGATGCGCGAGTTCCGGTGAGGATCAACGACCCGCCGGCTGCGACGGACGTATTTTGAAGAAAACGACGGCGAGTGATTCGTGACATGGGGCTTTCTCCGAATTTAGCAGGAGTTGTTGTAAGCGGGTGGCACAGCACGTGTGGTTGATTCTAAGTATCCGAAACCAAAATCGCAAACCGAAAAATCGGCGGCGGCGGCGACCGACGTCCGGAAACGGCGGATTCGCAGGGCGTTTTCCCCTGGAACTGCCGGTGCGTTATAATCGGGCGGCCTGTTGAACTGCAAAATCAACCATAATTTGTCGGGGAGGCTTTTATGACCTTGCGAATCTCTGCACCGGTATTTATCGCTTGTCTGCTATTTTTCGCCCACGGCCCGGAACCGGCCGGATCGGGCCCGATCAAGACCGCAGACTACGAAGGCAAGATTCGGGTGGCCTGCGTTGGCGACAGTATCACCTTCGGCGCAGGAGTCCGGGACCGCTCCCGCAACAGTTATCCGGCTCAACTCGGGGCGCTGTTGGGAGAAAAATGGGATGTCCGCAACTTTGGCCACTCTGCGAGGACGATGCTGAAGAAGGTCAACCCGTCTTACTGGGACAGCCCGCAGTT
>JAYZEI010000006.1:0-49867 GCA_036337375.1 Planctomycetota bacterium
GCAGCGGCGATGGCGACCGAAAAAGACAGTGCGTATGTGTTGCGGCTCGTTGATTTCAGTGAGAGCAGCAGCGTCGTCACGATGCTAACTCGAGATCACGGACGAATCTCAGCCTTAGCCAAGGGCGCGTATCGGCGGAAAGGGCCGTTTGACTCTGCTCTTGACCTTTTAACGCGGTCTCGAATAGTGTTCCTCCGCAAATCGTCCGGCAGTTTGGACCTGTTGACCGAAGCAAAACTGCAGTGGCGGTTCCGTCCGCCAGGTCTCAGCCTCGCGCCGCTGTATGCAGGCTATTACCTGGCCGAATTGCTGCTGAACCTGACCGGGGACTACGATCCACATCCGAAACTTTTCGATCTGACTGATAATATTTTGCAAGGCCTCGTGCAGGGCGATGAAGTGATGCCGTCGGTATTGCGGTTTGAACTGCTGACACTGCGGCTATTGGGACATTTTCCGAACTTGGATACGTGCGTCGAATGCGGCGAACCGGTGCAGATGCGGGGACGTATTGCTTTTGGGCAATTGGCCGGCGGAGTTTTGTGCGGTAAGTGTCGTCCCGGTCGCCGGCAAGTGGTCTCGGCCACCGCAGCAATGTTGCAGTTGATGAAAAATTTTTCCGACACGAATAACAACGATTGGCGGAAAACCCCGGTCGATCCGGCGGTTTGTGGCGAATTGCGAGGTCTGCTTACCCATTACATCACTCACTTGATCGGACACAAACCACGCATGTACCGTTACCTTGGCGGAGGAAGCAAGTAAGGCGGACTTCAGTCTGCCGGCAACCGGGTTGAAACTCTATTTCTGCGAATACAATTCATCATTTTCTGGCTGGCACGGATGTCAAAACGATCGCGAACATTAAAACGACTGCTTGCAACTCTGCTGCTGACGGTGTCTGCAGGCTGCGCGACGACCTCTTCGCAGCCGACTGCGACGGTGCGAGGGCAGGGCGACGAAGGCATCGCTGCCGGTGCGAACGCCGGCAAGGATTTCTTAAATCGCATCACGGGGCGAGGCGCAATGGCCAACGTTCCCGTCGCAAACAAACTGCCGTGGTTTGGCGGTGCGAAGTCGAAAAGCGAACGGGAAGCGGAGGCTCATTTTTTCCGTGGCGATGATGCAACCCGGCAGGGGATTGACGCTCGTGAGCGAAAGGCGTTTCGCCAGGCGGTCAACGCATTTTCCCTCGCCCGCAAGGCATACCGCGAGGCCGCCAAAGCGTTTCCCGATTCGCCCCTGGAAGAAGATTCGCTATTCATGATTGCCGAATGTCAATTTTTCTCGGACGAATACGCCGATGCTTTCGAATCGTACGAAAAACTCATCGCCAAATTTAAAGGCACACGTCATTTGGACACAGTGGTCGCCCGACAGTTTGCTATGGGCCGCTATTGGCTCAACGACGAACTAAAGAATTCAACGTGGCGACTGCTGCCAAATTGGTCCGACGAAAAGCGGCCGATCATGGATACACAGGGCGCCGCGCTTCGCGCATTGGAAAAGACCCGTCTTAATCTTCCTACCGGATCGCTGGCGGACGACAGCATTATGTTGACGTCCGGGTGGTACTTTTCGAATCGACAATTCAGAGACGCCGACTATTACTACACACTCATTCGCCGCGAGTATCCAAATAGCGAACATCAATTCGACGCACATGTACTGGGCATCCAATCAAAAATTCGTAGTTACCAAGGTTCCAACTACGACGGTACGGTGATGATCGAGGCTAAGGAGTTGATCGAGCAGACCCTGAAGCAGTTCACCGAGATACGACCCGAGGACCGCCAGCGGCTGATGAATTTGCACGCGCAGGTCAATCGAGCTTTAGCCCAGCGCGATTTTTCCTTAGCGGAGTATTATGCCGCCAAAGGTTACAACGGCGCGGCCCGCGTCTATTACGAACGAGTCGCAAGCAAATTTCCGCGTACGGAATTGGCTGCTAGGGCACGTGACCGTGACACCGCGACTCAGACCAAACCGACCGAGCCGCCACGGCGGCTTACTTGGGTCTCAGCATTGTTCCCCGAAGAAGAAAAACAAACGCTGAAGATTCAACCCGAAAGACTGGCACAACCGCGGGCGTACGCCAACGACCGAGAATATCGGGAAATCCGCCTCACGGGGGCCGGCGATGGAGACGTCGGCCGCACAGAAAACCATGCGGGCCAAGGTGACTCAAATTTCCGATGACCACAAGACGTAATTGCTTCTGTGCGATAATTCTTCTGGCCAACGCACTAACCGGATGCGTTGGATATCAGTTCGGTGCACGGTCGATGTTTCCTCAACACGTCCTCACCGTGCATGTTCCTGTGTTTGACTCAGAGACATTTCGCCGGGGGATGGGCGAATGGCTGACGGAGGCGGTTATCAAAGAAATCGAATCTCGGCCCGGATACAAGGTTGTTGGCCGTGCGCGGGCGGACATGATTCTTGAAGGAAGACTGATTGGTAACACGAAACGGGTTTTAGTCGAGAATCCTGACGATCAGCCCCGCGATATCCAGGTGACCGGTCGAGTACAGGTTCGTTGGGTGAACAACCGGGGTCAAGTAGTCGTGCCGACGACGGAAATCTCCGTGCCGGAACTGCTGAACGAAGTGCAGTTTGCGACCAGCCTGGTACCCGAAGTCGGCCACTCAAACGCGACCGCTCAGCAAAAGGTGATTCAGCAGGTCGCTAAGCAGATCGTAGCGACCGCGGAAATTCCGTGGTAGACGTTTGGGTTTGCCGATGGCGAACAGATAGTGCGGGATGTTTTCCGGGTTCCCGGAAAAAGGAGCAACGCGACAGCGAACACAAGTTCGGCTGATGAGAAATAGCGGCGTGTTGGCGAATACCTGCTGACAGACGTCGTTAACTGAGAAGAGCGACGCCGCTTACGGTCGACTCGCAACGCCTGACGCAGCCCGCGTTGCCGATTCGAGCTTGCGGTTACTTTGTTCTCGGGTTGGCGGCGGACCACTGGAAAAACGCATTTTAACCGTCTATTCCTCTGGCGTTTTTCTGGAGTCGATCCGGAAGATTTACCGATTATATAGGTTGTACCGTCTGCGCAAGACAGCCAACCTGAGCGAAAGAAGCACGCATGTCACTTGTTCGTAATCCTCGGGAATCCGGCAGGAAGTGTTGTACCTGCGGCGGTGACCGGTTTCGCCTATTACACGAATGGGAAACCGACCATCCGCGGAACTCGGCTAACATTCCACTCAGTGTTTGGCAGTGCCAATGTGGCTTGGCGATATTGCATCCGATACCGACCGCCGAGCAATTGCCCGCCAGCGGCGATTGGTGGACCAAGGAAAGACAGTTCCTCAAGCGCCGCGCTTGGATCAAGACAATTCGCAAGCCGCTGCAAAATCTGATCTTTGGGGAACAGAAAATGCGGTTTGTGCGACAAACAAGACGCGCCATCGCTGCGGGCAAGTTGCTGGACATTGGCTGCGGATCTGGATCACTTTTACGACACGCAAAGCGCTGGTTCAAGTGTGAAGGCGTCGAGCCGTCGGCCGGGGCCGCCACAGAATGCAGAAAACAAGGGCTGGAAGTAACAAATGGATTCTTTGAGGAAGTCGATCTTCCGGCCGAGTCCTACGACGTTGTTACGATGTACGCCGTCCTTGAACATGTTTACGATCCGGTCAAAGTTCTCAGCAAAGCGAACCATATCTTGAAGCCTAATGGCATCGTGGCCATCAAGGTTCCAAAACTCTACGGTCCTGCGCATCGCATACATGGTCGCGAGTGGAACGGGTTTCGCATCGGATATCACACTTACTTGTTCACGGGCGCAACACTAGCCGCCGCGCTGAATGCAGCCGGCTTTGAAGTACTCACAACTCCAAAGAGAGATCGTGCACTCGACGATATCCTGATCCTTTGGGGAACGAAAAAAAGGTTGCCGCAGTCGAGCCGCTCCGACAAGGCAGCATAAGACGTTCGAGCCAAATTTCACTAAGGAAACTGACGCAACGAGAAAGTCGGAAATGATTCAAGCAACCTTACCGCCTAAAACACAAAACACGCATGCAATCGTTGACCATATGACCGGTGCGTTACGGAATGCGGACGCCACAGACAAGCCATTTTCCAACTTGTTCGCCCAGAATATTTTCCCGCAGAATCTGTACCGCAAACTCTTGGCAAACATTCCGGATCCAGCTACGTACGAACCTATTTACGGCAAGCAACTTCCGGATGGCACGTATCCACGCACGTATTATCAGCTTGATGGCAAAGGGCTGGCGAATCTTCCGGAGCACCAGCGAGCGGTATGGGAAGTCGTGGTCGATGCTTTGTTGAGCGACGAATTCAAAGACTCCGTATTCGCACGACTCCGGAAAGATCTGCAGTTTCGCTTTCGAACCAGAAACATCGAGTCCATCGCCGCGTCGCCGAGGCCGCGGATCGTGCGCGATACGGCCGGTTACAAAATTGATCCGCATCCGGATACCCGCAAGAAGGCCGTCACCATGATGATCTACTTGCCGAACGATCACTCCCAGCGCGAACTGGGAACGTCACTTTACCGAATCCGGCCCAGCTTGCGGGGTCTGACATCCAATCGGGGTTGGTTCAAAGAGGTCAAACGGTTTCCTTTTCTGCCGAATAGCGGCTTTGCATTCGCCGTCAACAACTGTCTGCGCAAGAAGAGTTGGCACGGCCGCGAGCAACTTGCCGAGAATGCCGGAGAGCGCCTGTCGCTGGTGACAACATTTTATCTACCGGGAACCGTCGAATACGTTCGCTAATCGAGTAACACGCCGGACAGGCGAAACCGCTTTTCCGCCATGACATTTACCAGTCTCGTCTTTCTGCTTTTCCTGCCGACGGTCCTCGCGGTCTACTGGTTGCTGGGCAGGCGTTGCCTGCAAAATTCCCTGCTTGTTCTGGCCAGTTACTTTTTCTATGGCTGGTGGGACGTTCGCTTTTGCGGGCTGATGCTGATTTCCAGTTTGGTCGATTTCGGCATCGGCCTGAGTATGGACCGGTCTCAATCGGATCGCACGAGAAAGTGGTTACTTTGGTTGAGCATTGGCTGTAACCTCGGACTGCTTGCCGCCTTCAAATATGCGAATTTTTTCCTCGACAGTTTCCGGCAATTCGGCGATCTATTCGGCTTTAACATGTCCAGCGGAACGTTGGAAATCGTGCTGCCTGTCGGCATCAGTTTCTATACGTTTCAGACATTGAGCTACACGATCGACATCTATCGTCGTCGGCTCCAACCAACCAAAATTCTGGTCGATTACCTAGCGTTCGTTTCGTTCTTTCCGCAGTTGGTCGCCGGTCCGATTGAACGCGCATCACGTCTGTTGCCGCAGTTTCAGCAATCCCGGTCGTTCGATGGAGCAGCATTCGCGTGTGGTTTACGACGGATTCTTTGGGGATTTTTCAAGAAGATCGTCATTGCCGATTCGTTGGCTGGTCTGGTGACCGAGGCCTATGCGAATCCAGCCTCCGCGTCAGGGCCACAGTTATTTCTGGCGACCGTGCTATTTTCCTTTCAAATTTATTGTGACTTCAGCGCCTACTCCGATATCGCGATCGGTACAGCTCGGCTATTCAACATTCGACTTATGCAGAACTTCGCCTATCCCTATTTTTCACAGAGTCTTGGGGAATTTTGGCAGCGTTGGCACATTTCGCTTTCCACCTGGTTTCGGGACTATGTCTACATTCCGCTCGGTGGCAATCGTGGGTCGGCCGCCCGCCGCGGGTGGAATGTCGTGTTGACGTTCTTGGTGAGTGGATTGTGGCACGGAGCTGCTTGGCGATTCGTCGCCTGGGGCGCTCTACACGGTGCGACGCTGACCTGCGGCAGGCGCGGCAATCCATCCCCAGGTAAGGAAAATCGGCACAAAACGACCCCGGAAGAACGCCCAGGTGGCGAGCGACTTGTGCCCACGCTAGGAACCTTGGCCCGCATGTTGACCGTATTCGTTGTCGTTTGCCTGTTTTGGGTTTTCTTTCGCGCCAATTCGCTCGCAGACGCGCTGCTGATTTTTCAAAAGATCGTCGCCGATATTTTCAACTTCGGTGCCTATCAAGCCGTTTGGCAGGGATACATTTTGCGCGGACCACTATTTCACGTCGCGAACGTGCTGATCGTCTTTGTGCTCATTGAATGGTGTCACCGGCACATGCCGTATCCGCTACAGATCGATCACTGGCCAAAGCCCTCCAGATGGGTAGCGTATACGTTGGTGTTTTGGTTCGTTGCCGAATACGCAGACACCGCGCCGGCGAATCCGTTTATTTATTTCCAGTTTTGAAAAGTCATACAACCGGCAACTGCACCCCACGGAAGACACACATTGAGTTCACGAGTCAAAAAAGTCGGTGAAAACATTCTTACAGCCTTGCTCGTTTTGTTGACGTTGGAGGCGGCAACGCGATGTTTCTCTGAGACAGAGCCGCCGATCTTCGAACGCGACAACTTGATTGGCCGCCGTTTTAGACCGTCGTTAAGCGAATACGTACACAACGCCGAATGTGGCAAAGATATTTTCATCAAAACGAACCGCTTCGGTTTTCGCGATGATGAATGGCGGCACCAGAAGCCGCTCAACACTCGTCGGGTAGCGGTGTTAGGCGACTCGTACGTTGCCGCCGAAGCCGTTAACAACGAAGGGTTGATGACGACGCATCTGCAGGATCTGCTCAACGAGGTCGATTCCGCCGCAGAGTGGGAGGTCATGAATTTCGGCATCACGGGTTCCAGCACCGGTCAACAATTGAGCCTTTATCGAGAGGTCGTGTCGAAGTTTCATCCGGATGCGGTCGTCATCGCGTTTGGTACAGGTTCCGACGTTACCGACAACAGTCGCGAATTGAGCAGTAGCCTCATTGATCGATATGATTTGGACAGCAAAGGCCGGCTGCAAAAGATCCCGCCGTCGAGTACGCGGGCGACGGCTTCAAAAATGCTGGGCCAGATAAGCCGGTTCTACGTTTGGCAACAAAATAAATGGCGAGCATTAATCAGCCCGCTCCGCAAGAATCGTCTCAACAACCGCAACCGTGTTTACTGCACCGTCAAGTCTGCAAAGTTTCGGCGGGCGTGGCAACTTACCGAGGCGATCCTCACAGCTTTGCGGGACGATACGACCTCACATGGAGCCCAATTATTCATCGTGCCGCTTCCCACTGCACCCCAGATTTATTCCGATCAGTTCGCAAAAATCTCGCAGCTTGCCGACGACCCCTCCGTCTTCGACGCGGAACATCCAAACCACTGCTTGCAAGAGATTTGTGTCCGGCTGGAGATTACTTATCACTCAATGGTCCGCGACTTTCGCCGCCGCGCGCCGTCCCGTTCGTCGGAGATTGAAAGCGAATGGTTGTTCTTCAATGGAGCCGGCCATCTGAACAAAAGCGGGCATCTGGCGGCCGCAGAGAGCTTGGCGGACGCTCTCGTTCAATCTTTCTCGGGAAACGGAGAAGGTGAATCTGCCGAGTCGACTGCCGCGGTCATCGGCGGCACCTCGCCGAAATCCATCAAGAGACTTCGGTAACATAACTGGCTCGCTCTCCAACCATCCAATTCCGACGATCCGGTGTCGACCAGCTACGCACGGGCAGGCCCCGTAATTCTCTGCCGTGGAGAGAGACCCGAGGTTGACGGCAGCAAATGGCTGGCAGAAACACCATCTTGTGCCGGCAGATATCGGTGCAGATGTCTTAGGACAGCCACGTCCACCAATAGCGACGTCAAAAAGTTGATCGCTTCAACCACAAATCAAAACGCAAGCGTGCGGCCCCAATTTACGTATTTCATTGTCTTTGTCGGTAAACTTTGCGGTAACACTAGGTGAGGAATTCGCACTGACTACAATCTTGGTGCTCCTGCGTGGTATGCTGCAGTGCATGAGCGATTCTTCAGCGGCAGCTTCCCTGCAATTCTCGAATCGTGCAACGCAGTGGCGGCTGCGGAGTCGGACGGTGGAGTTACCACGCCGGCCGCTGCTGATGGGGATCGTCAACGTTACGCCCGATAGTTTTTCTGACGGCGGTCAATTCGCGAACCACGAATCAGCAATCGAGCAGGCCCTAGCATTGGAAGCGGGCGGCGCGGATCTTTTGGATATTGGCGGCGAGAGCACACGACCGTATTCCGAACCGGTCGAAGAGCAGGTGGAACTCGATCGAGTGCTGCCCGTCGTTTCTGCGGTGGTGCGACAGTGCACAGTCCCAATTTCGATTGACACCAGCAAAGCGGCGGTTGCCAGAGCCTGCCTGGACGCCGGCGCGGAGATCATCAACGACATCACGGGGCTGGAAAGTGCCGAGATGGTCGTGCTCGCAGCCGACACCGACGCCGCTGTCTGCGCCATGCACATGCAGGGAACACCGCAGACGATGCAAGACGATCCGAGCTATGATGATGTCGTCGAAGATATTTTAGGACACCTTCGCCGCCGTCGCGACACGCTAGTCGAAGGTGGGATCGATCCAGGCCGCATCTGCCTTGATCCGGGAATTGGTTTCGGCAAGACGCACCAGCACAATCTCGATCTTCTGGCCTCCTCCGGCCGCTTCCACGAACTCGGGTGTCCGATCCTGGTCGGTCATTCACGAAAAGGGTTCATCGCCAAGGTACTTGGAGACAGGGAGGCGGACCGCACAGCGGGCACGATTGGTGTCGCGCTTTCGCTGGCCCGACAGGGAATTCAAATCATTCGGGTACACGATGTCGCCCCAGTACGCGAAGCGCTGTTGTTGTTCGACGCCTCTGGAGGACTGCTTCCGTGACCCCTGCGGGGAAAGGTGGGGCAGCGAGGTTCCGGCCGAGCAAAAGTTTGGCCGGGCGGGATCCGCCTTCACCTGCCGATTTCATCGGCTTGCCGCCCTTAAAAATCAGTACGGTACATGTACCAGCAACAGACTGACAGCACGACACTCATAAATATGAAACTGCTCGCGACCGGCGACCAAGGGTCGTTTTGCAGGCGGGGCGCCGCGAGATCCAGTGTTTCATCGGTGTCGGGTTCATCGTTCGTTCGCAAAAGAGATTGTACGGTGGCGTCCAATTCCCGCTGTTTCGGAAACACCGTGTAAACCGGCAAAATACAGTGCCGATAGAACCACTGGTCGTTTTCAAGTTCCGGTTCAATGCGATCTTCAATTTCCAGTGACGGCAGTCGATACCGTGTCAAGCGGTTGCCGCGATCAACAACGGCCAGGTGCTGGCCCGCAAATACTGCCGCCGAGATGTCGCCCTGTCCGCTGACCGGAGGGGCAAAAAAACGATTTTCTGTGGCATCAAAAATTTGTAACCGACCGGAATGGAACAGAATGGCAAACCAGCGGCCATTGTCTGAGGCGTACACAAATCGTGGGGTTGCGGCCCCGTGCGCTCGAGCCTTGACTTTGCCGTCGCTTGCAGCAATGGCAAACATTTGCCCGTTTTCGTCGGCAACTAAAATCGTGTCACCCGCAAAGGCCAGTCCGACATTGTCGGCAGCGTCGTCGAGTTCAATCCGCCCCACAACGTAGTCGTCTCCCTCCGTCAAAGAGGCGATGGTCTCAATGCGTTGATCGTTCCAAATCGCCAACACACCCTTATCGGGATGAATCGCTGCGGCTCCCGGAATCCAGTCTGCGGAATCAGCGGGCTGATAATCTAACTTGAATTTCGGCAACTCGAAAAACAGCAGATCATCCTGGCTTCGCTCTGCTTGCAGCGCTGCGGCGCCGAGAAGAAAGATTCCTTCGTGCGCGATCGCGAGGCAGTCGCCCGTTTTTGTCGCGAAGATCGCCACCGTTCCTGATGGAGCGACAGCAACCCTGCGGGGCTGCCAGTTTTGGGAACGATGCCCAGCCTGTAAATTCGCACCGGCCGCAGACTTCCACGTGCCGCGGATCGGCAATTCGATCGCGATTAACTGATCGGTCTTTGAATTATAAATAGGTCCGAGTAGCGGTCGCTGACGTTTCACAAACCGCGAAAACACCGCAATGGGACTGGGCCGCGAAAAGGTGTCGTTCCACTCGCCGTTTTTCTCGCTCCATTGCCGCACCTGACCCGATTCATCAACCGCAATCCATTGATCATCGACCTGTACCACCCGCACCAACCTGTTGGGAATCACTGACATGTTCTCAATGAACTGTTTTGTCAGTGAAAGCGCAAAACAGACAAGCCAAAAAATGATCGATACCGCGACACAAACAATCGCGCTGCGCCAAATCAGAGCCGCTAGTGCGGAAACCGAGTAATAAACCATAAACAGAAATAAGAAAATCGGAATGCAAAGAAACAATCGATTTTCCCAGGTGCCGAAGCGGATTCCGGCGATCAACCAGATGCCCGCAACCAGATAGACACCGCTGACCAGGACGAACATGCAGCCGCCAAGGTACTTGGCAAGAAACAACACGACTCGGGTGATTGGTTTGCTCAACAGCAATTCAATGGACCCTGTCTCAAGCATGTGAGGGATAATCGGAGCCGTAACCAAGATGCCGATAAACACCGCGCCCACGCCGACAACCAATCCCATCACGGTCACCAATGCTTGTTCAACGGCTGCCGTCAGTTGTTGTTGACTGATCGGATACGGATCCATAAAGTCAAATCCGGCATAGTTGAATTGAACGGATTTGCGCGGACTCTTGGCGATCAGATTTCGGTACGCAGCCTCCAGCAGCAAACGATTAAGGCGCTGGATTTCTTCATGCGATAGCGCCGGAATTCCACGACTGATCAATTCCGTTGCTTCTGCATCCAGTGAAACGTCGCCCCAGGCTCGCTCGTTGTAGAAGTCACGGCGTACAAGCAACTCGTTCAGTTCTTCGAACAGACGAAAAAGACCGTGCGCAGCGCCGCCGACATTTCCGGAGGCCCCCTCGCCCGCCTCACGTAATCGCTCTTGAGTTTTTCCGTCTAACAGTTCCCAAATATGCTTACCCGGCGACGGCTGCTCACTGTTGAATTCCAAATAGAGATTTCTGGCAAGTTGTTCCGGATCAACGATATCCCAGTAACGCAATTTGGAAAAGGAAACCTGCCGCGCGCCGAATGGCGCAAGCGCCGATAGAATAACTGTAATAAAGGCCAGCAACACCCACAGGACACGCGAGACGATCGCTTCGCGAAAAGAATCTCGGATAACGGCCAACGGTGCTCTCATGATGAACGGTCGGTGTCGTGCGGTAGGGTGTCGTGCGGTAGTTTAATCATGTGTAAAAACGCGTCTTCAAGTGTCGCTCGGCGGCAAGACATTGAGGCAACGCTCACACCGTGCTGCCGCAAACCATCGATGCAGTCGTCTATCGCCGTTTGATCCGCCAACTGAATGACCGCTCGGAAACGACCCGTTTCTTGCATCGACACCGTGGCATCCGGGTATTGGTCGAGCGCTGCGCGAACTTCGCTTTCCGGCGCGACCAGCTCGAATTCGATCGTATCCGCCCCGGACTGCCGTGTGATCTCGTCAATCGAACCGTTAAACCGCAGCCTACCATGATCCAAAATCGCTACTTCGTCGCAGACAGTCTCGACCTCCTGTAACAGATGGCTGTTGAGAAAAACAGTTTTGCCCCGCTGCTTAAGCTCTAACAGTATGTCGCGCACTTCCCGGCGACCGACCGGATCAAGTCCATCGGTCGGTTCGTCGAGAATAAGCAACTCGGGGTCGTGCAGCATCGCCTGCGCCAGACCGAGCCGCTGGATCATACCCTTAGAAAACGATCTAACCGGCTCGTTCATCCACTTTTTTAAACCAACTGCTTCCAGCAATTCAGTCCGCCGCCGCCGAACTGAGAACCGCGGCAGCCCGCTGAGACTGCCATAATAGTCCACTGCAGTCCGCGCCGTATGGTGCCTCGGGATGCGGAGGTTTTCGGGCAGATAGCCCACCTGCCGGCGACCTGAACGATGGCCGGCGGCAAATCCAAGCATGCGTGCCGTGCCGTGCGTCCGCCGGACAATGCCCAACAAAATCTTAATTAATGTCGTCTTGCCTGCCCCGTTGGGACCAAGCAAACCGAAGATCGTCCCGCGAGGAACGGAGAAGGATACTTCAGTCAGCGCAGCAAACCGCCGCGGGCGGATCAGCCCACGACGATAGATTTTAGACAGCGAATCAACTTCGATGGAGGAATCTGACATTAGCATCGCTGGCGTCAAAAGCAGCGTTCAACGTTCGAAGCACTACCCAAAAATAGATGCGACGAACGACGCCCCACACAAAACCGCCGGTCAGACGATTGTCTGAGAACGTTCGGAATGAGCAGCGTCGCGGCCATCCAAAGAATCGGCTTCAGACTCGTCCGTTCCATCTAATTTTAAAAGCTTAAGACGACGGCGGCGAAAATAGAATATCAAAAACACGACAACGGCGGCGATCGTCACTAGAACGGTAATGCTCCACTGGCTTTTGCGTACCAACTCTCCGACAGCCTGACCGTAAAAATAGCTCAGCCAAAACACGATACTCACCACCATCGTCGCGCAAATCGCATCAACAACTAAGAAGCGGATAAAAGGAATTCGCATAACGCCCGCCGCCAGATAAATCGGGCCACGCACTCCCACCATAAAACGTGCAACAAAAAACACTTTAATTCCATGGGAAATGATCAACTGCTCCATCTGTTTTTCGCGCTCTTCGTGCAAGAAATGCGCAAACCGCGGATGGCGGCGAAAGAAACTCGTTCCCAGATATCGCCCGATGCCATAAACAAGCGTATCGCCCAACAACGCGCCGACCAGACAACAAATAAACGCCACGTACACGTTTAAGAATGGGGGGGAGCCCGTACTTTGTATTCCCGCAAATACAATCGGGACTTCTTCAGGAATCGGCAGACCGCCCCCGGTCAGGATTAGGAATACGATGATTCCTCCATACGCAAACGTAGGTCCGTGACCGACAAAGAGATCCATCATGGGACAATAGCGAAGGACCGATTTTGGGAGAATGCCGGATTGCACGAAGTCCGAACTGTTCGCCAGGAATTCTACTCGCCCTGGAGATTTGCGCAAACTACACGGAGTGGCAAAAGTCCTGCGGGTGGCCTATTCGCTCAACACCCGGAAATTTTGGTCGGTCAGATTGCAGCTGACGATTTTAATCTCACTCGCGCGGTTTCCCGGAGCGACGAAAATTGCGCCGTATTCGGGGTGTTGTTCGCAAACTTCTACGCCACGGTCGACGCCAAGTACAAACAAGGCCGTCGACAGTGCGTCCGCTTCGGCAGCGGTGGGAGCGACGACAGTCACCGACAGAACTCCTTCCGCAGGCCAACCGGTCCGAGGATCAAGAACGTGCCCAAACCGCCGACCGCCGAAGGTGAACGACTGAGTCTGCGACCCGGAAGTTGATAGTGCGCAATTTTCCAACTGCACCTCCGCCAACCGCTGGCTGGGCCGCAGCGGATGAATCACGCCGACGCGCCACGCCGACTCTCCTGCTGACGCATCAGTACACTTTCCTCGCGCCAGAACGCTGCTGCGTCCACCGTGAAAAAGAAAGTCCATCAAACCGCCGGATTCCAAAATCGAAGCGCCGTCGTCAAGCGCGTAGCCCTTGCCGATTCCGCCAAAGTCCAGCGCGATACCCGACCGGAGAAACTTGACTGTCTCCTCCTGTTCGTCGAAGGCCAGATGTTGGCAACCGAGCCGTTGCAGTGCCTGTTTGATTTCTGCTTCACCCGGCAGGGCGGACTCGTGACGTGCCACGGCCCAGACTTCGGCAAGCGGCCCAGCGGTGATATCAAATGCACCATCGGTAATCTTGTTAAGCCGCAACGACAATCGAAGCAAATCGGCCAACTCAGGAGACACAAAACTGTAATCCCCCGTCGCAAGGCGGTTCAACTGGCTGACTTCACTATCATCGTGATAGACGGTCAGTAGCTGCTCAAGTTGATCGACGCGGTCCAGCGCCTCGATAGCGGTTTCGGTGGCCGTCTCGTACTTACCGGCGTTAACCATGATCTGGAATTGGCAAGCCATCGCGCGGCGGCCGATTTTTAGCAAGTAGGGGGCATTCGTAGGATCATCGCCCGCACTCGGCGCAACGTTCCTGTCGAGATTGTCGCTGTCCGCATCGCCGGCGATCAATGCTTCGTCTCGCCTGCCGCGAAGAAACTCTCGGCGAGTCGGTTTGTCATCGGTCATGAATCTGGAAGTCGTCCTACGTAGATGTCAGCGCGGTGATCTTGTATCGCCAGCGAATCGTATCCGGCGGGTTGTCGAGCCTGGAATGCGGCTTGATCAATAAACGGCCTGCGGATAATTCCAGTCCACTTCGAGCAGCACCCGCTGCAGTATTAACGTCGACACGTACTCCACGACCGTCCACACAGATGTGCAAGTCTTCCGCGTCCCCGGCAACCGGACCGGTCATCGTCCGGTATTGCGTGCCCAATCCAGCTTTAGAGTTGGAATTTTCAACCGACTTGATTCGGCAGGCGACATCGAAGTCGGCTGACTGCCATTCGGAGTCCAGACAAATGCTGGCCGACCAGTGGCTGTGACCGGCCACACCGAGCAACAACAAAATGGTTGAGTTGCCCCGCCGCTCTGTGTGCACGCTTTGAATCGGCGGACTCGGCGGCCAACAATCCGACCCGCCGCCCTCGACGGTTGCCATCAGCGGGGTCAGTCGGTCGTCATCTACAACGCCAATCGAATGCGCAAAACGATCCGTATGCCAGTGAAAGCCGACTCGCAAAACTCCGGCATCCACAACGATGGACTTTTTTTTTAACTTCACAGCCCGGTCTTCACTCGTCATCGTTGGTTTCCTCAAATCCCTGTTAGAATAAATCGTTTATCGGTGGCCCGACAGGGGAGCCGGCACCGGACTGCATCTACACGATTGGTTGAACGGACGTTGATCAACGAACCAGGGCAACATGTTGCGATCATTGGTGCTGGAATTTCCGGTCTGGCCGCCGCTTGGCGCGTACACGAAGTGGCTCCCGATGCGAGGTTAACGATCCTTGAATCGAAACCACAAGCGGGCGGTGTGTTGCAGACACTGCATCAAGATGGCTTCCTGATCGAACGCAGCGCGGACAGCTTCATCACCGATCCACCTTATTGCCTGGACCTTTGCCGCCGTATCGGTCTGGACGAAGAACTGATCGGCACACGCAAGACCGATCGTCGGGCGTTTGTCATCTGCCGCGGAAAATTGCAGCCCGTTCCGGAGGCGTTTCAGATTATGGCGCCCACGAATTTGAGGGCTGTGCTGAAGTCCCCGGTACTCAGCCTCCGCGGCAAACTGCGATTGTGTTGCGAGCGGTTTGTTCGGGCTCGAAAATCGGGTACGGCTGATGAGGAAAGCCTCGAGCAGTTTGCCACTCGGCGGCTAGGCCGTGAAGCTTACATCCGCCTAGTGCAACCACTCGTTAGCGGAATTTATACGGCGGATCCCGCCAAACTGAGCGTGGCGGCGACATTGCCCAGGTTTATCGAGATGGAGCGCGAACATGGCAGTCTTTCACGTGGCGCCGTGCACCGTGCGCGAATGCGGGGCGGCACAAACCAACACGAATCGGGCGCACGATATGGGCTGTTTGTCGCGCCTCGCCGCGGTATCGCCAGCATAGCCGAGACGATCTTGCGGAAATTACCTCAGGCCGCGGTACGATTCGGTGCAACCGTTGATTCGATCCGACAATCGGGCGGCGGTTGGAACCTTCAGGTTTCGAACCGTGACACGATTTCGTGCGACAAGTTGGTCATCGCGGCGCCCGCCGCCGCCGCCGGACGATTATTGGCGAATATTGACGGAGCCATTTCAAGCGACCTGGATGCGATTCCATACGCCGGCTGCGCGGTTGTCAGTCTGGGATTTCGGAGGACGCAATTTCAACGGCCGCTCGCCGGATTCGGATTCGTTGCGCCCGCGATTGAAGGTCGGCGTATCCTGTCGGCCAGTTTCTCAAGTGCGAAGTTTCCAGGCCGCGCGCCGGACGATCACGAACTGATTCGTGTGTTCGTCGGCGGCGCTTGCCAAAGCGAGTTGCTGGAACGGGACGACTCGCAACTCGTCGCGATGGCCCTTGAAGAGCTTGGCGAGTTGGTCTCCGTGTCGGGCGACCCAACCATTGCGCACATTGCCCGTTGGAACAGCGCGATGCCGCAATATCATATCGGGCACACAGAATTAGTCGCTCGTATCGAACACCGCTGCCGCCAGATCGGACGCCTGGCAATCGTCGGCCATGCGTATCGCGGGGTTGGTTTGCCGCACTGTATCCACTACGCCGAGTCCCGCGTTGACGAGTTGCTAGGCGACGAGCGTCGATGAGACGGCCCCGCCTACAAAAAACGGCCCCGCCGCGTTAGCGACGAGGCCGTCTGTAAATTGAGCAAGAAAGCTGCGGGAGTTAGTTTTTTACGACCTTGATGCCGAACCCGCTGGCTTTCTGCTGTTTCTCCGCATGAAACTGAACGAAATCCAGATCAGCTCGGCTGAGCCTCTCGAATGGAACCGTGGTCATTCGGCCGTTTTCTTTCATGATGCGGACTTTGGCATCGAGAATGACGGCCAGTTTTCCGTTGACCTTGTACAACCCCGAGTTATCAGTCCAAGTGCGGACGGTTTCCAGCGGAGCGAACTGCTGTACCTCGTCGAACAAAGTGATCTGCGTGGACTCTGCTGGTGGGGCAAGCTCCCTAGGCTCAGCCGGAGCCGCCGCCGAATCGGCCGCCTCAGTTGCTGGCAGATCCGCCGCGGGCAACCGGGCCAGTCCCGCTGCCCCCGGTTCAGCTGCAGGTGGTGCGGGTAGCGACTCATCGACTACCGCTGGTGGTTCGGGCTTCGCAACAGCTACGGCATCCTGAACGTCGGATGGGGTGCGTTCGGCAACTGCCAGCGCCGAGTCGGATGGCTCATCGCCTTTCGCGGCCGCTGCCGGTGCCTCATCGACGACCTTCTTAGGTTTCTTAGGTTTCGGTTCGGCGGGTTTAGGGGCCGGCGGCTTTGGTGCCGGCGGTTTGGGTGCCGGCGGTTTGGGTACCGCCTCATCGGCGACGGGCGGTGGCTCAGGTACCGTTTCATCTGCGGCGTCGGGGGCCGCCTGTGCGGCGGTCGTCGGGCAAACACAAACACACCGACGTAGACGCAGACGGCGCCGTCGTTTTTCACGTCGACATGCGGTAGCAAAATCAACGATTAGTAAGGAGGCTAATGCGAGTACAACAAACAACTTTGACCATCGCCGAAACATACGCATTGGTCTGGTCTCCCAAGGATTTAATTGGTTGATGCAGCGCCCGCGACCGATGAACGAATAGGCCAAGCAGCGGAGCCTACCCATGTTAACTAGACGCTAAACTACCTGCAACTATTTTTTGCAGATCGCGGTCTCCGAAATCGGACCGGATCACCGCAGAAACCGCCTGGAGATGGCCGCGGAGGTAGCGAAGTGATTAAACCCCACCACAAGCACGTATAGCGGCGGGATGGCCGCGCGACGGGTGCCGATTAACCAGCTAATCGCCGCACCGGAGGGCAATTTGTGGTGGCCTATAGCAGTTCATCCACATCTGCAGTATTCAACTGAGCGGAACGCTGATTCTCGCGTTTAATCGCCTCGTAAATTTCTTGGCGGTGCACCGGAATCTCGGTCGGGGCCTCGATGCCCAACCGCACCTTATCGCCTCGAACATCAACAATCGTTACGACAATATTGTCGCCAATGATGATGCTTTCGTCGCGATGTCTCGAAAGAACAAGCATCCTCTGACCTTTCCTCTAAGCGATCTTTCTCAATTGTGCTGTCCACTGGCGGACGACCTGATGGATCGACCAGTCGTCGACATGCACAACTTGCCGACCAAGCCGACGCCGCATGTTAATGGCGACCGGGGCTTTCAGGTTCATCGTCAAATCACCCGATAATTGCCCCAAAATGGCGACAATCTGGAGGTCTTTTGGCGATTCGAGGCCGAGCGGCCTCAGATCGTGAGGCTCAATCCGGATGTCGTAGTCAGGCACGAATTTGCGCGGGCTACCGACCGGCAAGGCAATTTCAGACCAATCGGCCGATTGTAACCAGCCAACCCTCGCGTCGGGCCGCTCTACAAGCAGCACCCAATCCCGACAATCCTCAAACCCAGGCAGGCCTGCCGGAAAACAAACCCTGTCCGCCACGCTGATTTGAATCGTCCCGAACCGCGTTGTGCCGATTTCCATGGCTTGGCGATCCCCTGTTGTTTGCCGTTGTACATCCGTATAGCCGCTTCGCGCGCTCAAGGGAAACATCGTCTAGAAACCGGCAAAACCGCCAACAAAAACGACTTGCACGAATTTAGGCCTGTCAAAAGGTTAATCGGTCGTGTCGGTTTTAACGAATGTACGGCATTTCGCCGAAGCGTTCTCTGCAACGACGACTAATATACAAGTTCTTGTGGTTTCTTACCCTTTTTAATTCTTTTTTTATATTTTTTATGGGTTTTCAACCCTTATAGTCTTGAAACCTAAATTTTATATGCCATAACTCAGACTCACATGACACGTACGATCTTTACCGAATGGCTAACGACGTTGAATTGATTCTGGGCGAGCATCCTCGCCTGCTGGACGAGCGTTATCGAGTTTCCCTACCACCAGAACTGGTCGAGCCACTAACGACGGACGGAATCGAATGCGTTTTGGCGAAGGAACGGCCTGGATGCCTGAGTTTGTGGAACAAACCACAGTGGCAACCCGCGCTGGATCAGGGCATCGACTTGGTGCGCGGCAAGATTCGCGCCGGCCGTATGGAAGGCCGGTTAGCTCAAGTTCAATTGCTCGGCCGATTGCTTTCGACGCGGCACAAAGACGTCAAAATTGCGGGGCGTGGCCGACTATTGATTCCGGAAGGCTTTCGCGAATTTCTCGGCGTCGAAAAGGGGCAGGAAGTCATCGTCGTCGGCGCTGCAATGTGTGTCGAAATCTGGAAACCGGAAACGTGGTTCTCGTATCTCGAGAAACGGATTCCACGCTTCCGACAGTTGTTCGAAAAACTTTCGGGCTAACAAGCTCATTTGCCATGTCTTTGGCCGCGAGCGCGCGGCGTCCGTACGCAGTTTTTAACTTCCGCCTGTGTCACCCGGACAGGAATGCAAGTCAACGTAACCGGGATTGTCTGCACGGATGTCGGCGCGCCCAGCGGCCGGGCATGGCTTTTGTTTTCGAGCGGCTCTCAGCTTAACCTACCGGCTGGGGGCGGTGATCCTCATTCGACCATTTCACCAGCATCATCAGCGAGTGAATCTTCTACCGGGCCCGACCGCCCGAAAATCAACGGCAGCGAGAACGTCGGCGAAATTCGCCCCCGGTTAGTAGGTCGATTTGCAAACACACGCCTGTCCTCGACGTCCCTAAAGGGCCTCGCGTTGAAGGCACCGCCCAGTGATCCACAACCCAAACCGCGCGACGGCGATCGGCGGCGTGTTCTGAAGCTTACGATCTATTTCTGGCCGGTTGATTATTCCAGACGATCCTGCACTTCGGCAGTCGTTGTCGCAACTGCTGGATTCCTTTCGGCGACATGCGGGTCTCCCACAGATCCAACTCGCGAAGCGATCTGAGTTCCGCCAAAACCGGAACCGACTTGTCGGTAACTGCGGTCTGACCGAGCCACAGCCGTTGGAGTTTTTTCATCCTTTGCAAATGGGCGAGGCCCGCATCGGTGATTTTGGTTTCACCCAGATAAAGGCCGGTCAGGTTTGTTAGCTGCTGCAAATGACGGAGACCGGCGTCCGTAATTTGATTGCCGCGCAGGCCAAGGTAAACGAGTTGCGTCATGCCTTGCAAATGCACCAGTCCTGCGTCGGTAATATTGGCCTCACCCACTGGCAGATGCTGCAACCCCTTTTGGCCGCTAAGCTGCCGCAGTCCGGCGTCGCCAATCCTACAACGGTAAAGATTGAGCCACTGGAGCTTTTGCAACCGATTCAAATGGATGAGTCCGGCTGCGGTTATTTGAGTCGCTTCCAAGGAAAGATCTGTCATCTCCGTAAAGCCGGTCATCAGCGCCAATTCATCGTCGCCAATCTTCGCGCGATTGGCGCTGACTTCAATGACGGCGTTGCCCCGCATAAAGACCGTCGCGCCATGTTCTTTTAGCTGTTTGATACACTCGGCCGCGGAAAGGTTTTTCTCGTCGCCCCGTGGAGCAGGCTGCTCCTGTGCAACTACGGCCGAAAAAATCACGAAATTGAAAACAGCAGCCAGCGACAACTTGTCCATGCGATCAGCCTCAAAATCCGGTTTAGTACATTTCGCGGCCCCAAGGCGGCCATTATAATCCTGGTGTTGTCACGTTACCAATCGGCAAATTCCGTTGGAGGAGACTCTGATGATGTTTCGCACCAAGTGGGCCGCAATGGCGCTAGTCGCAACCGCATTTTTAATTTCGTGCACGGCGAGTGCGGCAGAAAAACAATTTCTTTGGCAAACGAACTCCTACGGCAACGACGTGCACGTAATCGATACAAAGACGAACAAGGTTATTCGCCACATCGAAGTCGGTCCACAACCGCACGGCATTGCAGCGCCTGACGATGCGAGTGTCGTATACATTGCCATCGAAGCGTTCAAAGACCCGCTCGGCGAACTAATCTGGGTCGATCCGCGAACTTACGACATCACGCACCGAATGCGAATCGGTCCCAAGCCGAATCAGTTGGCGTGCACGCCGGATGGCCGCTGGGTTTACGTTCCGTGCAACGACGGTCACTATTGGGTCATCGATGGAAAACAGCGGACGGTCGTGGCAAAGATCAAAACCGGCGGGCGGCCGCATAACACCCTGGCCTCGCGCGACGGAAAGTTCATGTATCTTTCGCCAATGGGCAATCCGCGCCGGGTAACGATTGTAGACGTCCTTGCAGGACACAAAGTTGTCGGCCACATCCCGTATTCCGCTTCGGTACGCCCGCCCGCTTTGTCGGCGGATCAAAAGCGACATTTTCAGAACGTGGATGGACTGATCGGTTTCGAGGTGAGCGACGTCGCGGCACGTAAAATGGTCAAACGCGTCGAGCATGTGATTCCAGCGGAATTCAAAGGCAAGGGCAGCCGCTGCCACGGCTTGGCGGTCCGCCCCGACCAAAAAGAGATCTGGTCGTGCAATGTCGAGCATCAGCTGGTCCACGTGCACGACATTACTAAAGACGACTATCCGGAGATCACTTCGATTCGCATGATCGGCCGCGTCTACTGGCTTTGTTTTTCACCGGACAGTAAGCGGGCTTATCTTGCCGTCCGCAGCGAGCGCAAAGTTGCCGTTGTCAATACGGAGACAAAAAAAGTGATCGCGCACATTGAAGTCGGCAATACGCCTAAACGAAACCTCGTGATCACACTGTCGGACAATTAGTACGCCGCGCATGATCAAATACGTCGCGGTTGGTATTTCGCTGATTCCACTTAGTTGTGGCTGCAACCGTGGACTGAATCCGGTTGCCAAACGCGGAAAGTCTCTGTACGAGGCGAGCTGCGCGAGTTGTCATCTGTCGAGCGGTGAAGGGAAGGAGGGTGTCGGTCCATCGCTGGTCGGCTCCAAATGGGTCACGGGGTCGCCCGAGCGACTTGCACGGATTTCGCTGTACGGCATACGCGGTCCAATCGTGGTAAACGGGCGGCAATTCAATTTAGAGATGCCCGGCGTCTACTACTACCAATTCGACGACGGACAAATGGCGGCAGTACTTACCTACATACGACAAAGTTGGGGAAATGATGCATCGCCCGTCCCGCCCTCTTTGGTGGCGACCGTCCGGAAGGAATGCGGTGAGCGAGGTGATTCCTGGACGGTCGAAGAACTGGCGGAACATGATTAAGCCGGGGCGAGGTGGTCGCCGTCGACCATCCTACGGCTTTTCAGCTTCGGCCTCTTCAGACAACTCCAGCCAACGCTGCTCGGCCGGTTTCAATTGCCCATCGATTTCAACGTTCCGCTCGTGCAGGCGTTGCGCTTCTTCGGCATCGGTGCAGCTCATGAGTTGGTTTCGCACGTCGCTCCGCTGCTCATCGAGCCGCGCAATTGTCCGCTCCAGCGCGGCAATTTCTTTTTGCCGGTGGCGGCGTTGTTGATTGCGCGCCTTTCGATCGTTTGGCGGCATTTTTTTCCCGGTTTTTTCGCCGGCTGTCAAACTGGTCTGCGCGGCGACGAGAGGTTCTGAATCCACTTCTTTGCTCAGACGGTATACGTAGGAATCGAAGTCGTCCGGGTAGTGTTTGACACGGCCGTTGCGGACTTCAATGACACCCGTGGCTACTCGACGAACAAAGTGCCGGTCGTGGCTGGTAAAGAGGACCGTTCCCGGGTACTCGATCAATGCGTCGGCAAGCGCTTCCAGAGTTTCGACGTCCAAGTGGTTGCCTGGCTCATCCAAAACCAGCACATTGTGCGGCGCAAGCAACAGCGCGGCGAGGCAAACCCGTGCTCGCTCACCGCCACTGAGAACTTTGATAGGCTTGTGGATCAAATCACCGTGAAACAAAAAACTGCCGGCCACATCGAGCAACGTTTGTTCTACCGTATCTGGCGAACGCTGCTGATTCAGGTACTCAAAAATCGTCTCGCGCTCGGGCAAACTTCCGTAAACATGCTGCGCGTAAACGCCCGTTTCGCAGCCGTATGTCCACTCAACCTCGCCATGCAACATTGGCAGTGAACCGATAATCGTCCGCAGGAGCGTCGTTTTACCGTGTCCATTCTCACCTACAACCGCCGTTCGGGTTCCATGATCGACCTCAAGATTTATGTCGGTGGCCACGGACAAGTCGGGATAGCCCATCGATAAGTCACGACAGCGGACTGCCGTACCTTGCCGCACGGCACTGGTCGGCACGCGAATCCGCACCTGTTTTTCCTCGGATTCCATTTCGCGTAGTCTGAGGCGGTCGAGTTGTGTTTGTTTGCTGCGGGCCTGCGAGGCGGTGCTGGCGTTGGCCCGATTTTTGTTGATTAACCTTTAGAGCTGTTTTCGTTTTGCGAGCGTAGCCGCATTAACTCGCTGGTCGTGCTCGCGAAGCTGCTGTTTTTGGGCCAGATACGCTTCCACATCACCCGGAAACAGATGCAGCGAACCGCGGGCCAGCTCAAGTGTGTATTCACAAGTCGCCTTCAAAAAAGTCCGGTCGTGCGAAACGATCAAGCAACCTGCCCGGAACTGCCGCAGGAACCGCTCAAGCAACATTTGCGTGCGCAAATCGAGAAAGTTTGTCGGCTCGTCGAGCACCAGTAGATTCGGATTCTGCAACAGCAGTGCGCTCAATTTGACGCGAGTCTGCCAGCCGCCGGAAAGTGCGGCGATCGGTTGCTCCAGCGTGTCGCCTTTTAGACCAAATTGATTGGCCACTTCGCCACATCGCCACCGTGGTTGTCCACCGTCGCGCATCAGGAATTCAGTCACCGATTCTCCCGGTTCGAACGGATCATGCTGTCGCAGATAACCGATCCGCAGGCGCGGACTGCGGATGACTTCGCCACGGTCGAGTTCCTCGTCTCCGAGCAAAATCCGGCACAGCGTCGATTTTCCGGAACCGTTGCGGCCAACCAAGCCGATCTTGCGCCGCTCCGGCAGCACCACGCTGGCATCGTCCAACAGCAACTGGTCACCGTAACGTTTTTCAGCGTTTTGTAGTTCAAGTAGCGTCGCCATGTTTTTCGCGTTGCGGGTTTTGACTCCGTTTTTGCGCGGTAAAGGCCGCTCTTTTTTCGTCACGGATGGAACGGCGGAATTTCAGCGACGCGATGACCGTCGATCATTTCTTGCACATAATCTGCCACACGGCCCACGATACGGTCGATGAACTGCTGCCCCGCTTCGGCAGTCGCCAGCGACGGCGCCTGATCGGGTTGATCTTTCCAAATTTCGGTTCGAACGTTCTCGGCAAAGGCGGCTAAGCCAAACGAGGTCTCAAATTCCTGTGCGTGGCCGGGCAGGTGGGTTGGAATCTCGTCTCCACTGCGCAAAAGCTCGCAGGCATCGTCTTTTGTTAACACATCCCAGTAAGGCAGGAACTGAAGATTCACCTGAAATCGCCGCAGCAATTGATCCCAGATCGACCGGCAAGGAACAATGTTGCCGCCATGCCCGTTGAGCACCAGGATATTATCAAATCCCCCGCGAACGAGGCTATCGATGACGTCCTCCAGCACCGATAAAAATGTCCCGACGCGGAGTGTGATCGTACCGGGATGACACATGTGGTGTTCGCTAACACCCGCCATAATCGCTTCGGCGACCAACACGTGCGGCTGCAACCGCCCAGCAACTTCACTGGCCACATGGCACACGCTACGCCAGTCGTGCTCCATCGCCAAGTGTTCCAAATGCTGCTCGATCGCCGCAACCGGAACGATACACACCTTTAGACCGCCCGACTGCATACGCTCGCGAAACTCACGCCGAGTAAGCTTACGGAGCAGGTAATTTTCGCCGCTGGACATCTTGCACCCTCATCATTTCAAAATGCGGTTCCCGACATTGTGCCACGTTCACGGGGCATATTCTAGAATCATTGAGGCCGGGACTGGGCAGTTAGTTTTCGGACAGCTATCCTACAGCCATTCTTGTCATCGCCGCGGGTTCGTTTGACGCCAAACTGCAGCAACCGGTTAAGCGTACTTTGGGAACCGGCCGCGACGGCATCGTGTTTTACGAACCTACCTGAGTTCCTATGAAGCCCGTCGTCCAAATTTCGCTAGACCTAACATCGGTTGCCGAAGCGATCGAGACGTCGGAAATGGCGCTTCGCGCGGGCGTCGATTGGCTTGAGGCCGGCACGCCGCTGCTGCTGGCCGAAGGACTGCACGCGGTGGAGCGACTTCGCGAACGCTTTCCCGAGACACCGATCGTGGCCGATCTGAAGACGATGGACGGTGGCTACCTGGAAGTCGAAATGATGGCCAAGGCCGGCGCGAACTTTGTCGTCGTCATGTCGCAAGCTCACGAGGAAACGATCCACTGCGCCGTCAAGGCCGGCCGCGATTTTGGCGCGAAGGTAATGGGCGACAATCTCGGCAGCGCGAGCATGATCGACGGCGCACGACGACTCGAAGATCTTGGCTGTGATGTGATTGTGCATCATATTGGCTACGACGAGCGGCGGGGAATCGCGGCCCGCGGCAAAATAGCGCCGACACCGATGGACGCCTTGCGCGAAGTTGTCGCGGCGGTCCAGGTTCCCGTTCAGGCGGTCGGCGGACTTTCCATCGAGCAAGCCGTGGCCACTCCCAGCTATGGAGCGCCGCTGGTCGTGATCGGTGCGCCGCTGGCGATCGATAGCGACCGGTTTCAAACGGCCAGCGGCGACCTTGAGGATTCGCTGCGACTGATCTGCCAGCAAGTTCACGAGTTCGGCGACGTACCGGTGCGTAAGGAACTGGCATGAGCGATAAAGGCCAACCACCGCTTGCCGCATTTCCCAAGGCTTACATGGACGAACTGTGCGTCACGGGCGAGATGACACTGGAGCGTTGGATTGAAATGGCGTCGGCGCTTGATGTCGATGGCTTGGAACTGTACAGCGGCATTCGCGGACTGGAAACGCCCCCGCAATGGGAGTATTACCGCAGAGTGGCCGCGGACCACGGCATGCAACTGCCGATGCTCTGTTGCTCGCCGGACTTTACGCACCCCGATCCGAAATTTCGAGCGGAACAAATCGAATTAGAAAAAGAGTGGATCGACATGGCCGCCGGCCTCGGTGCGGCGTATTGCCGCGTGCTCTCGGGACAGCGCCGGCCTGAAGTTTCGGTCGACGACGGCATCGCCTATTGCACCGATTGCATCGAGGCGTGTCTTGATCACGCAGCCGACCGCAACGTGACACTCATTCTAGAGAATCATTACAAAGACAATTTCTGGGAACATCCCGAGTTCGCACAAAAGATGGATATCTTCTTGCGGCTGATTGAGCAGATTGACTCACCGCATTTTGGAGTCAATTACGATCCCAGCAACACATATCTGGCGGGCGAGGACCCGCTGGAACTGCTGCGCTGCGTCCGTAAGCGGGTGGTGACGATGCACGCCAGCGATCGCTACCTAGCGGAAGGCACGCTGGAAGACCTGCGCCGCGAAGAAGATGTCGTCGGTTACGCGCAGCGGCTGCGGCACGGGACGATCGGCAAAGGATTGAACGACTACGACGCGATTTTCAGCCTGTTGGCGGAAGTCGGCTTCCGTGGCTGGATCAGTATTGAAGACGGCGTCGATGGCATGGACCAAATGCACGAGAGCGTCGCGTATTTACGTGGTAAACTAGAAGAACACTGGCCCGCGAGTTAACAAATTTCCAGCCGAAGCGGTGATTGAGGAAACTGGTTTTGTGATGAGGCGGCTCCTCGCTCAAGCCTCGGTTTACGACAACTTCTCTGGACGAGCGATGGCGGCGGATTAACAACTTACATTTAAGGAGAAAACAAATGAGAACCTCGATATTACGTCCCAACTTGGCCACGATGCTAATTCTCTCTTTCGCTCTCGGATCGGTGTTAACCGCCGAGGCCGCCGATTCCGAGAAAGATGGCAAAGATGGTTTTGTGTCGCTGTTTAACGGCAAAGATCTCACCGGCTGGATGGGCGATACGAAAGGTTACCTTGTCCAAGATGGCAATCTCGTATGTAAACCCGGTGGCAACCTTTACACCAAGAAGCAGTACAGCGATTTTGTTTTGCGCTTCGAATTCAAACTAACACCCGGTGCGAACAATGGCCTTGGGATTCGCACCCCGCCAAAAGGCGACGCCGCGTACGTGGGAATGGAACTGCAGATTCTCGACGATACTTCGAAGAAATACGCCAAGCTAAAGCCCTGGCAATATCATGCGTCTATCTATGGTATCGTTCCGGTTAAACGCGGTCATCAAAAACCCGTCGGCCAGTGGAACGTTCAGGAGGTCACGGCGAACGGTCCGAAGATCAAGGTCGTGCTTAATGGCGAAACGGTAATTGACACCGATCTGAGCAAGATCAAACAGACGCCGGACATCCATAATTTGAAAAAACATCCCGGCATGCACAACAAGTCCGGACACATTGGCTTTTTGGGCCACGGATCCGTTGTCGAATTCCGCAATATCCGCGTCAAGAACCTGGCTAGCGGGCCGTAAGCGACACCACTACGATTTGTAACTTGTCGCCGATTGCTCCGCCGTCATCCGCGAGTCGGTCGTGCCTAGCACTTCGCGCATGGCTTTGCCGTTTTGTTGGAACCACTGAAAGAGGATGCCGACATCCGTACCAATGCAGAAGTGCTTGACACCCATATCGAGATATTCCTGAGCTTCGTCGGGGCTTGAGATTTCAGCACGCGGCGCAATGCCCATGCTGAGCGCCGTATCGATCACGTGGCGCTCGGCCTCTTTGATTCGTGGATCCGATCGCTGACCGGGGATGCCGAGACTCATCGAGTAATCTGCGGGACCAAACTGCACCATATCAACACCCTTGACTGAAAGCAGCGATTCGAGGTTTTCGACGGCCGACTGCTTCTCGATCATCAGCGCGATCACGGCATCGTCCAACGCCTGGACGAACTCGGGCGTACCGCCCTCCAGTACAAACCGCACATCGCGCCGCATACCAACCCCGTGGATACCTCCCGCTTGCGGAGTTTCAGCGCGGACCGCGCGGACACATTCTTCAACATCCTCCACCGTCCGCGGATCGGCGAACAGAACGTTTTGAATCCCCGAACCAATCGATCGAATCGCCAAATACGTCCGCGGCTCTTGCTCGATTTTCATCATCGCCGACATGTTGTCAAACAGATCGACAGCGCGGCCTATGTTCTCCAAAGCGTAAAGATCGTAAGGCGCGTACTCGCCCACAAACTCAATGTAGTCAAACATGCCCGAGTGACCGACCAATTCGACAATCGACGGCCACGAACTGTGAATGTGCGTGCCGATGCTTGGCTGATCCGCGTCTAACAACTCACGAAGGCGGTTGCGGCGCATGGCGGGTCTCCCGGTTGCTGTTAAATGACTTGGCCTACCAACTTCTGACTGGTATCGTACACAAAATTCATCCCGCTGACGTGAGCCCCAAATGAAAATCACGCAAGTTATCTGTCAGATTTTGCGCATCGAAAATGTGGTCGCAAAAACGGCCAGCAGTCAAGATTCGATCGTCGTCCGTGTGCGAACCGACAGCGGACTCGAGGGCATCGGCGAAGCCGACTCGTCGCCCGAGATGGTGATGGCCGCGATCGATGCGCCATTCAGTCACAACGTAGCGTGCGGTCTGCGCGAATTGCTGCTCGACGAGAATCCACTAGAGCATGAGCGCATCCGCCAAAAACTTTACCGAGCGACGATGTACTGTGGACGCGGCAGCGTAATGGGCACGGCCATTTCCGCGATTGATATGGCTCTTTGGGACATCAAGGGCAAGCATTTTGGCGAACCAATCCATCGCCTACTCGGCGGTAAGCAACACAACCGCATCAAGGCATACGCTTCAATCCTGTTCGGGCGCGACGGTCGGGAGACCACCGACATTGGCCAACGGTGGCGAGAAGCCGGCTATCGTGCGGTGAAGTTTGGCTGGGAACCCATGGGCGAAGACGAGGCGCTCGATATCGAATTAGTTCGTGCCGCACGCGAGGGGATCGGCGACGATGCGGATTTGTTGATCGACGCCGGTTGTGTCTGGGACGCTCGTACAGCGCTGACTCGCGCCAAGGCGTTTGTCGATTACAACATCGGCTGGCTTGAAGAAGCGCTGATGCCGGACGACATCGATGGTTACGCCTGGCTGCGTGACCGCTCGCCAGTACCCATCGCCGCCGGTGAAGAAGAGTGTGGCCGGCAAGCATTCCGGAAATTGATCGATCGCCACGCGTTGGATATTTATCAGGTCGATATCTCGCGCAACGGATTTACGGATGCGATGTACATTAAACAACGTGTCGAGGAAATTGGCGGGCAGCTATGCAATCACTGTTACACCAGCCCCGTGACGGTCGCCGCCAGTCTGCATTGGCTGAGCACGTGGAGCGGCGCGTTCCTGTTTGAAGATTGTGTTGAGGACTCGCCGCTGCGACACGAGCTTACGGTTGAAACAATCCAGGCGGAAAACGGCTGGATCACCGTGCCCGATCGCCCCGGGCTGGGCGTGACGCTCAACGAAGATTTTATTTCGTCGCGCCTGATTGCCGAATCGGCCTGAAGCTACAACGGCTGTTGGCCCCACGGGGTTGGCATCGTGGGCACTCGCCGGTGCCGGTCGCGGCGTTGGTCTTTTGGCCGCTGTTTGAACCACGTCACAAACGCCACAAGTTGCTTGACGGCTTCTTCGTAAACTTGACGCCCTTTCTCTTGGGTGGCTAATTCCGCATCGCCCAAGACGCCCGTTTCGCTGTAGCTACTGGTCCAAGAAATGACCGTCGCCGGACCTTGTGCGAACAGATCCACCCAATGGAACGGACTGTCCTCTTCATTAAAGCTGATAACACCGCTTTCTATTTTGTCTTTCCGCACGTCATCGCCATCGAGATACAAATACAGAGACGTTTCCAATTCGCCGGCGTGGGCACAGCCCCCTGGAAATTTGCTTTCTCGCCAGTTCGGCAGGAATTCTTTGTCGACGGTCAGCAGATTCCACCACGCGGCTACGACACACTCGGCATCTGTTTCCAGGTTTGTTCGCCGGGCAACCAGGTCGAGATTCGGCATGTTCGAACCGTGGCCGTTGAGCAGAACAATCTTTTTGAATCCGTGATAAGCCAACGACTTGGTGATGTCGAGCACGTGATGCATGAAATGCTCGAAATCGTTATTGATGGTGCCTGGAAAATCCATCACATGCCCCGTGTAACCGTAAGCGACAATCGGCAGGACCAACATTTTGTCGGGAATCTGTTGTCCCGCGCCGTGCGCTATGCCGGTTGGGCAAACCAGATCGACGTCCAACGGCAAATGATGGCCGTGCTGTTCGACCGCCCCACAGGGAACGATGCATACCTGGTCGCCATCGACCGCATCGTTGATCTCGGGCCAAGTTAGTTTTTCGTACCGGAATTCTGTTTCAGCGCGCGAAGCCATTTCTATATTTCCGACAGTTCAGTGCTCAGATGATTCCCAGTTCTTTCAGAGTCGTGATGACCGCCAGCAGCGTAAAGAACAAACCGGCCAGCACCATACCAATCCTAATAAGCCAACCCGGCCGCAATTCTCGGGGCAGCAGAATCAGATTCAATGCCAGAGAGTGAAGGCAACTGAATCCCAGAGCGTAGTTGAAGATGATGGTCGCATATTTCATCAGTTCGACAGGTTTGCCGACGGTCAGCATGATCATCCCGAAAACGCTATAGCCGGCAAGGACATAGAAATACACATTCCTGATTTTTGCCGGGTCCATTTGGCGCAGGCGGCGGCTGCCCGTCCAAAACACGTCGACCCAACGTCGGACGATGCCGTCTATTGAACTCGCCATACTGGGAGCCAGAACCAAGAACCCACAAAACAATGTCATGAACCAGAACACATCGCCCCATCCTTCGCCGGAAATGAACTGGCCAATCCATGTGCCGCTGGGAGGGCTGGTGACTCGATCTTCCACACCGGCGGCGGTCATGGCGGCCGCAGTCCAGTTGTCCGCCTCGTAACCGCGGCGCAGGTACTCGACCGACAGCATGCTGGGCAAAGCCAACCCGACAAAGCAGGCCGGCATCCACACAAACACCTGGTCGCGCACGACGTGTTTGTACCAGCGCCGCCAACGGGGCAGTGAATCGTCTGTCACCTGAAAGACCTTGCCGACGTGCGAAAGCTGAATGTTGTGACCGCCGATCACACTAGGAATGGCGCCGACATGATGCCCCATGCCCCAGCCCTGGTCCCTCGTATAATTGCTGACGGGGGTGTTGGACAATCCACCCGAACCGGCAATCGCAGCCAAAGCAGCGATAAAACCGATCAGCGTCAGGTCAATCGTGCCCTGTAAGCCGCCGCGAAACAGAGCGACGAACAGATTGTCGACGTTATCGCCGTCGCGGAATCCGTCGCCATCGATATCAATGAAAGTGTCGGCCTTGCCATCCGGCTTGCCGCTCTTCGGATCAACGACGATATCCGGCCACTGGTCGGGGTGGCCATCGCCATCCTCATCGACAAACTTCTCAGGTTTTCCGTCCCCGTTTAAATCTCCCCAACTATCGGCCACGCCGTCGCCGTCGGTGTCCACCGGTTTGTCGCCTTGGCCGTCACGATCTAAATCCGGCCAATCTCCCGGCTTGATCGCATGAATGTCGAGCAATCTTGGTTCAACGCAATCGAGATTATTATCGCCATCCCAATCCTCACCGGGATCCAAGCGATTGTTGTTATTCAGATCCTCGGCGCGTTGAACCGGCACGTTGCCGAACTTCACAAAACCGCTGAAAATTTCCCCCCACGTCGACCAACTGGAATAAAAAACCGCCAAGATCAACAAGAATCCAAGAACCACGACAATTTTGAAAGTCATGATCCCCTTGAGCACGTTGTAAATCTTTCCGCCGATGATTAACGGAATTAGCGCCGTCAGAAAAATCGCATACCCCAGCCCCTTCATCAAATAGAAGTGATTCACGTTGTTTTCCGGGTCCGGAATCTCTCCTCCCAAGATGACTGCGGCCAGAGGCGTCGCGGCGTTGGCCGCCAGGTAGGGAAACACCGCACCGAAGTCCAAAACCAGATACACAAAAAGCCAGAACATCGGGCCGGGCAGAGTCCGAAACTTGCCGGTGAAGATCGGTTCGCCGGTGTACAGCGTGTAGCGGCTAATCTCGATATTGTAGAGAACTTGCGACAGGATACTGATCGTCGCCAGCCACATCAGGGCGCCACCGTACTTGGCCGTGACCATGGGGCCGACCAACCACTCGCCCCCACCGATGGCCGCGCCCCCCATCAGCAACCCGGGCCCCAGCATGGCGAACCAGTTGCGCCAGGTGAATGTCGGGGCCTCGGTCAACTCCGCGACTTCCCACCGCGGCATCGCCGACGAACCGGGATGCGGAGCTCCGAATGTTGATTTCACAGCAGAGTCGTCTGCTATCCGGTCATTTGCGTCGGGTCGATCGGCCACGATGTGCGTATCCTTAACGGTCGAGATGAAAAAAGATCATCCGCGAAAAGCGCGCCTGCATACCCATTCCCTGCGGGACCGTTTATGATCGGGTTTGCGACTCGCTCGGTCAAGAATCTGAAATTGTTTTTCACAAATTTTTCGTGCAGGACGACAGCCGTGGTGAACTCAGCCCGCCTTAACATCGAGCGAGCCGACGAGCTAATTACATACCTACTTCGCGAGGGACTTCTTTCCCCAGACGAGACGCCACAATTTGAAGTATTGACCGGCGGCGTATCGAATCGCACTGTTTTGGTACGGCGCGAGCCCCGGCATGGTGAATCGTGGGTGATTAAACAAGCATTACGGAAGCTGCGAGTTGACGTCGATTGGTTCAGCGACCCTCTACGGATTCATCGTGAAGCATCCGGTTTGCGATGCCTGACGAAGTTGTTGCCGGAGGGTACGGTTCCGCACTACATTTTTGAAGATAAGCACGAACATCTTTTTGCAATGACCGCCGTTCCGGATCCGCACGTGAATTGGAAATCGAAACTGCTGGATGGACAACTCGATTGTGCGCACGTCAGACAATTTGCCGAAGTGCTGGGCACCATACACAGCCGCGCGTCCGAACAATCGGAGCAACTCGTTCACGAATTTGGCGATCGTTCGTTTTTTGAATCGCTTCGGCTGGAGCCGTATTATGCCTATACGAGAGAACAAGTGCCCGCCGTCGCCACGTTCTTCGACGATTTAATCGATGACACGCGAACACGCCAATTGACGCTGGTTCACGGCGACTACAGCCCGAAGAACATCCTGGTTCATAATAACGGTCTCGTATTGCTCGACCATGAAGTAATCCACTGGGGCGATCCGGCTTTTGATCTCGGATTCAGCATGACCCATCTGCTCAGCAAGGCTCATTATATGCCGGCGATGCGAGAGGAATTCGTGGCCGCAACGCGAGATTATTGGCAGGCTTATCGTGTCGTGGCTGGCAGCAACGATTGGCAGCATGACATTGAAGCATTTGCGGTACGGCACACGCTTGGATGTTTGTTGGCCCGAGTAGCCGGCCGATCGCCGTTAGAATATCTGAATGAACGTCACCGTGCAGCGCAGCAACGCGCGGTGATTTCCATCATCAACAATATGCCCGCGACCGTTGAAGTGTTAATCGATCAATTCATCTACGAGTTGCCAGCGAATGCCTAAAATAACGCAACTCACCGCGCTGGAAATTCTCGATAGCCGTGGCCGGCCAACAATCGAAGTCACCTGCGAATTGGCCGGCGGTGCAGCCGCCTCAGCGCAGGTTCCCTCGGGCGCCTCGACGGGACAGGCCGAAGCGGTTGAATTGCGCGACGGCGATCCACAACGGTTCGGCGGACTTGGTTGCCGCAAGGCGGTCGCGCAAGTAAGCGGGCCGATTGCGGCTGGCGTCTGCGGATGCGATTTCGATAACCAGGAAGCTCTCGATCGCACATTGCTCAAATTGGACGGCACTCCCAATAAATCTATCCTCGGGGCGAACGCAATACTTGGCGTTTCAATCGCATTCGCGCGTGCGACGGCGATCGATCGCGGCGTTCCGCTGTATCAGCAATTTGCAGATCTGGCAGATCTGCAACTCTCCAAGCTTCCGCAATTAACAATCAATCTGTTCAGTGGGGGCCGGCATGCGGGCGGTCAGGTGGCTGTTCAGGATGTGCTCATTGTGCCCGCCTCTGCGCGAACCATCGACGAAGGACTCGCCCAAATTTGTGCCGTCTATGAATCGGCCGCCAAGCTCAGCCTTGAAAATTATGGAATGCGGCGGTTGTCGGCGGACGAGGGGGGACTGGCGCCGGCGTTCGAACGGATTGAAGCAATGTTTGAAGACACCATGACCGCGATCAGGACAGCCGGCCTGTCGCCCGGCGATGATATCTGCCTGGCAATCGACGTCGCATCATCGCACTTTTACCGGCACGGAAACTACGTATTAGAGGGCCGACCAATGGCCGCAGCGGCAATGATCGAGGCCATTGCGGGTTGGGTCGAAAAGTACCCGATCATCAGCGTCGAAGATGGGCTGGCCGAAGATGACTGGCAACACTGGCCGGCGCTGTGCGAACGGTTAAGCGACCGGGCATTGACGTTGGGGGATGACCTGCTTTGCACAAAACCGCCACGGATCCAGCGCGCCATCGACGCAGGTGCTTGTAACGCACTATTGTTGAAAGTCAACCAAGTTGGCACGCTGACCGAAGCCGCCCATGCGTTGTGTTTGGCACGCGGTGCAGATTGGCATGTAACCGTGAGCGCACGAAGCGGCGAGACCGAAGACAACTGGCTGGCCGATCTTGCCGTAGGATGGTCTGCAGACCAAATCAAAGTCGGCTCAGTAACGCAATCCGAACGTTTGGCAAAATACAACCGCCTGCTCACGATCGAAAACGCAACTCAATTGCCGGTCGCACATTGGCCACCCCGCTGAGAGCGGTTGCTTGCATCAACCTCATACCGCGATTACCCGGTCGGCCCGCGGCAGAGTTGTCCTGACGAGTTCCGCATTCAGCCGATCGTTTGTCTCGATTTTCAGCGCCGCCGCCGCCTGATCGCACCCGCCATCACGATGGCGATCGCGCACGCGTCGCATGCATTCCTCGAGCGGGGTATCCAAATACCAGATTTGATCCAATAGATCTGCTACTTCCCGCCAGCCGTCAAGTAACAGATAGTTCCCCTCGACGATGACAACTTGCGTTGAGGCAACAATCGTCCCGCCGCCCGGAATTGGTTCGTGCAACTCGCGGCTATAGGTGGGAACGGCAATGTCACGATTGACCTTATCGCGCACTGACCGAACGTGATTGACAAATCCCTCCAGATCAAATGTCGCAGGTGAACCCTTGCGCTGGCTCAGTCCGAGTTCATTCAATTGCCGGTCCGGAAAATGAAAACCGTCTAACGCGAGAACGGCAGCCTGAATTTTCAACTCGTCCCCAAGAATTTGGCACAATTGGCCGGCCAACGTACTTTTGCCGCTCCCGCAACAACCTGTTAGGCCAAGTAATACGCGACCGGTCGCACTCCCGTTCGCGGCGTGCAAATCACGGATTTCATCGGCGAGTCGCTTGATCATTTCGCGGCGGTGTGGGCTGGTGAAATTGTGATTTAACTATGCTATTCTGTCGGTCATCGTGGAATTATAGGAACTGGACGCCACATCTTTCGACTCCTCCATTAAACAGAACAAAGCAACTATGCCAATTGACATAAAATGCTCATCCTGCAGCACACCTTACCGTGTTCCAGACGAAATGGCAGGCCGCGCCGCAAAATGCAAGAAATGTGGCGTCCGGATCGAGATTCCGGCAACCGCGACCGATGGCGATGAGCTTAACATTGAAGACCCTTTTGTTGCATCGGCTTCCGATCCAAGTTCCGACGGAGCGGCAAACCAGACGGCGGATGCGGCAGGCGATGCGGTCGAGCAACAATGTCCCATGTGCGGTGCGGAGTTGCTACCCGATTCCGATCTGTGCATGGTTTGCGGCTACACGCTCAGTAGTGGAGATGAATCGGCAGATGAGGAGGCGTTTTTAACCGATGACGAGAAAGAGGAGCGGCGGGTTACGGAACTGTTGAAGAAACCGGAGAGGACGCTCGCACAAAAGATCGGCGACTGGTCCGTTCGCGTGCTGGCGGTTCTCGCAACTCTCGGAGTCGTTGCTTGGGGCGGTTTGGCGATAAAACAGTCGATGAACCGCTCTCAGAGTCACGGTCGCATCGACGAGTTGATTACAGCCGGATTGAAATTGAAATCCAGCGAAGAAGTTCCCGCCTTGGCGAAAACACTGGCTGACGAAATCGAACACTTGCCGTCGTTCATCGACGTATTGATGGAAGCCAACCAACGTGTGACGGAGGTGAATCAAAACATCGGTGGATTGAAAGCCGTTGAGGAAACTATTCCGCGCTACCTATTGGTGTTTAAGGGACAGGACTACGACGTGACACACGCGAACGCCGAGGACATTCCAATCTCGTGGCGACAAAGGACGGTTCTGGCGACATTGATGATTAATTTTCCGGACAATTCCGATGTAAAGTCGCTGATCCAAGTCGAGGATCTGATGAAATTCCCCGAACTGAAAAAGGTCGTTGGCGACCGCACGGAAAAAGAATGGCAGATCGAGAAATCGTGCGATACCGACGAGAACGTTCGCAACTTTGCGGCAAGCCTACTACTAGATCGGCTCAATGCGACGGGCAATAAAGAGGCCCTAGCTGCGTTAGCAAAAGCGACGTCGGTAGAGGAAAAGCAGGCTCTGTTTAGCAAATGGGAAGCCAACCCGCCGTAGTCGTCCACGTAATCGGCGCAAGTCAGCCTGTTATTTCTGCAACGGCACGATGGGCCTTTTCCAACCGGCGAGGTCTTCTGGCTTGAGCCCGTTTTTCCGTCGACCGCGCCCGCGTCTCCAGGTGGCATTGTACTTGCCGACAAAATCAACACGCGCTTCGGCTACGATCGCATCCTCTAGCCCGACCGCCCAAAAGCAGGCGTTGATCAACAGCCGCCGGTAACCTTCGTTTTCGATGTCGTTCGAAGCGCCGTAGGTACTGGTGAAAACCCGGCCGGATTGGCCCGCTTCGCCCTTGTAGCTCCGCGTCCAAACGCCCGGTACCGGCTGGCGATTGGTATCGGGCGGTGAATCGGGCTGCATGCCCTGCAGCGGCTGCGCCATCGCTAAAACATCGCTAGGCTGCAGCGGGTCGGCATTGTACCCGCCGCACTGAACCCACATGTTGTTGACGCCCCGTAAAATCGGATGGCCGGCCTTGTCGGGCACAATGTCGAGCCGCGTACTCTGGCGGTGATTCCCGCCGTAGTGGCCGGCCCACTTTTCGCCCAGGACCTGACGGCCGAAGCCGTCTTTGTACTCTGCCCCGCCGAATCCGTTGGAGTACTTTGCGTACTTGCGATTTCCGGGAATCTTAAATCCATGTGTCGCCGTCCGCAGTCCAACGACCGGCCCACCTCGGTTCAAGTAATCCACAAAGTAACGCATCTGCCCGTCGGGCCAATTTTGAAACCGCGTGAACACAACCATCAAATCTGCTTCTTTGAGCACCTCAATTCCCGGCACGTTCGAGTGCCCCGGACGGATCACACCGTTTTCGTCGACGCCAAACAAAACGGTGCACTTGAAACCGTGGTGTTTTGCCAGAATCCTCGCGATCGCCGGCAATGTTTCTTCCGAGCGATATTCATGATCGCTGGCGATAAAAACAAGGTGTTTGCCTTTGCCCGCGCCGGAGGTGCCTTGATAAACAAGCGGCTTGGCAAACGCCAAGCCCGGTGTGCAAAACAGGATGGCCGATAAAACAGCAAGTTTCTTTCCGAACATAATTACCCCTCGCCGAGGAGGTGGTCACGTGGATTTAAATCGTTAATCTGTGGCTCAGCGGTTAAACGAAGCGGACTTCTCCGCTAATTCGCCGCCGACAACTGTGCAAAACTCTGCCGCAGGTCCAACGAATCTCCGGTTTCCTTTTGCAGTTCCAGCAGCCGCTTGAACAACTTCTTAATGGTTGGTTCGTATTCGGCGAGGTCGGCAAGATTCCTGGTCTCATGCGGGTCTTTTTTGACGTTGTACAGTAGCGTCTTCGGCACTCTCGGATAAAGAATCAGCTTGTAATCGCCTTCGGTGACCATCCGCTGACCGCCCGTATATGCCCCGTATATTGACTCATAGGATTGCTGCGCTGTGCCATTCAGCAGCGGCAACAGGCTCTTGAATTGCACGTAATCTGGACGCTCCGCCCCGCTCAGTTCCAGCGATGTTGCCATGATGTCCTGCAAATACACCCTGGCATTATTTCGCTTATTCTTGGCAACGTTGGGGCCGATGACCATCAGCGGAACGCGAACGCTATGGTCGAACATGTTCTGCTTGCCCATTAATCCATGTTGTCCAACGGCCAGGCCGTGATCCGCAGAATAAAAAATCCACGTGTTGTCGGCCTTACCCGATTTTTCCAGTGCGTCAACGATACGAGCGATCTGCGCATCCATGTGTGTGATGATGGCGTAGTATTCTTGTCGATTGACTTTGACCGACCGCTCGGTCCGTGGAAAAGGCGCGAGTGCTTCGTCCCGCAAGCCGCGGGGACAGCCCATCGGACCGTTAAATGGATATTCGGGTACGAAATTGATCGGCATAGAGATTTTGTCCAGCGGATATCTATCGACGTATTCTTTGGGCGATTGCCGTGGATCGTGCGGCGCATTGAAGGCGATATACATGAAAAATGGGGCGTCACTCTTAGCCGCGCCGCCGAGAAAATCAACGGCATCATCCGCAACAACTTCGCTCCAATGTTTGCCGCCTTTCCAAAATCCGCCGAATGATTTTTCGTAGGGACTCCACGGATCGGGCTTGCCGTCGATCGGGCGGTTGTAACCTTGCTTAGTTTGATTCGGCATACCCCCTCGAACATTACGGGCGATTTTGAAGGTCTTGGCCGCGTCGGCGCGGACATGCCATTTGCCGGTGAAGTACGTGTCGTAACCGGCCTTCGCTAAGAGCTGCGACCACATCCGGCCATTTTGCCGATAGATGGCGTCGGTCTTGCCGTGATCGCGATGCGCGTGCCAGAGGAAACGGCCCGTGTTGAGCATCATCCGGCTTGCCACGCAAACCGCGCCTCCCCAGGCGCCTTGGTTATAACAATGAGTAAAAGTCGTCCCCCGCTGGACGAGTTTGTCGAGTGTCGGTGTTTCGATTTCGCCGTTGCCCAGCGCGCGAATCGTGTCGTAGCATTGGTCGTCAGCAAAAACAAACAGGATGTTAGGCTTGTCGGCAGCGACCGATTGTGACGGGTCGAAAGCGCAAGGCGTCAATACACAAATGATCAATATTGATCCCGCTAAGATTTTCCGTTTCATATTCATTCTCCCGTAGCTGAAGATGCTCTATCCGGTTGAGCCGTCGCGCCGGCGGCGACGTCACTTTTCCATGCTTGCAAGGCTGCTAACATTTGTTTCACACGTTTGGGGTGTCGCCCCGCGACGTTGTTTTTTTCACCCAAATCGTCTGCCAGGTTAAACAGAGCCGGCCCGCCTTTTAAGCCTTTTGTTTTAGTAATCAGTTTCCAGGGCCCGTCCCGCATCGCCACGCCGTTCCAAAAAAGCTGGCGCTGGCCGAAAGACTTCCCTTCAAGCAGCAAAGGCACAAGGCTCACCCCATCGAGTTTCCGTTCCAAGTCCGTCGGCAGACCGGCCAGTTGGAGCATCGTGGGCATCAGGTCCAGGCTGATGCTGAGCTGGTCGGTGCGGCTTCCCGGCTTGACCTTGCCGGGCCACCAGGCGATAGCAGGCACGCGGTGGCCACCTTCCCAGACCGTCCCCTTGCGGCCGCGGAGGGGATCACAACGCATGTGCGCCGCCCCGCCGTTGTCGGAAAAGAAAAAAACCAGGGTCCGCTCCGCAAGTCCGTGCTCCCCGATGGCATCCAGAATCGCGCCAATGTTCTCGTCCAGGCCCTTCATCATCAGGCGGGTCGTTGCATCCCGCGGCCGCTGCGGCTGCTCCGCCGATTTCACCTTGTCGGGTCCGCGACCAGGCTTGTTGTCCGGACCCTGGATCGGAGAATGCACCGCACCGTGTGGCACATAAAGGCAAAAGGGGCGGTTCTTGTTTCGGGCGATGAAGTCGACCGCATGTTTCGTTAGCAGGTGAGTCAGGTAACCGGGCTCCTGAACCTTTTTCAACCCATGCCACCAGTCATAGACTTCCATGCGATCGTAGTGCGAGATGTAATCGATATTGCCGCTGACAAATCCACGAAACTCGTGGAAACCATGATGCAGCGGATTGAACTTGGGGTCGTACCCCAGATGCCACTTGCCGAACATGCCCACCTGGTAACCGGCTGCCCCGAGCAGTTCGGAAAAAGTCACTTCTAATCGCTGCAGTCCCCGATGATGATCGGCCACGCTGGGGTCCGCGTTAACCACACTTGGAATTCCTGCTCGCTGCTGGTAGCGACCGGTCAACAGGCCTGCCCGGGTCGGGCTGCAGACCACGCCGCTGGAGTGGAAGTCGGAAAACACCAACCCCTCTCGGGCCAGCCGCTCCATCTGGGGTGTCTTAATCCAGCCGTCGTAGACGCTCGAATCCCCGTAGCCCATATCGTCGGCCATAATGATGACAACGTTTGGCTTTTCGTCTCTAGCGACGGCGGGTTTTCCGGCGACGACATAAGCGGCGAGGCAGAGCAAAAAACCGACGAGGCGGGCTAACATGCAGGGCCTTTTGAGTTGACGGGCCGAGCGGCTTATCCAGACACAAGACGCGGGTATTAGTATTATTCCTGGCAAGACGATGGTCAATTGGCAGCAAGCCGGCAGACGGCGGACGTAGCGTTACCGCTGCTGGTCACCTAAAATCAAACGGACGGGACATGTTTTAGCTATTTCGCAGGAGATGAGTTGAGATGCATGTGATTCGATTTGCCACCGCGGGTTTGATTGCGGTCCTTTCCCTCGTTTGTTACCAGACAGCCAGCTCGGCGGATTTTTCCGAGCCGGTAAATGCTGCACTGGACCGGGCCGGTAAAAACAAGCCACAAATCAAAGAGGCCCTGTCTCAAGTGCCCGCCGCACAACAGAAGGCGATGCAGTTTCTGATTGCCAATATGCCAGATCGTGATTTGCAGAAACTTTCGGCCAAGTTTCTGCTCGAGAACGTCAGGCTCGCGCACGAAGCCTGGGAGCAAGCGGCGTGGAAAGACGTTGTGCCGCAAGAATTGTTTTTCAACAACGTGCTGCCGTACGTCAGCATCAATGAACGGCGCGATAATTGGCGCAAGGATTTTCTGGACCGCTTTGGGCCCCTGATAAAAGACGCCAAAACGCCCGGTAAGGCAGCGGTAATATTGAATCAAAAGATTTTTCCAGAGTTGAAGGTCCGTTATTCGACGAATCGGCCTAAAGCGGATCAAAGCCCCTACGAGTCGATCGAAGCCGGAACAGCTTCATGCACCGGACTGAGCGTGCTGCTAATCGACGCTTGCCGTTCGGTCGGCATACCCGCTCGATTCGTCGGCACGCCACTGTGGACGAACAAGAGCGGCAATCATTCTTGGGTCGAGGTCTGGGACAACGGCTGGAATTTCACCGGCGCGGCTGAACCGGCGGGCGACGAGCTGAATCGGGCCTGGTTCACGGGCCGCGCGAACACCGCCCAGCGAGATCATCTGCTGCACGCGATTTATGCGGCCAGTTTTAAGCGGACACCGATCCATTTTCCAATGGTGTGGGACGCCAAGAACGAAACGGTTTTCGCCGTGAACGTCACCGATCGATACACGGCCCGCGCAAAAACCTTGCCGGCAGGCTCGGTCGAGGCGATGTTTCGTACGCTGGCCCGCAAAGATGGTGATCGTCAGTCCGCACGGCTACGGGTTGCAGACGAGGCGGGCAAAGTCCTATTTGAAGGCCAAACGAACGATGAGCGATTCGATGCCAACAATCACGTTACGGTCGCGTTGCGGCAGGGGAGCAGCTATGCCATCGCAGCCCGCATCGAAACTCGCATCGTCCGGAAGACCATCAAAGTCGAGAAGGCCGGTCAGCTGTTCACGCTACTGTTGAACGAAGCGAAGCCCATTTCGGCCACAATCGACGCCCTGGCGGGACACTTGGCAAGCGATGCATCGAAACGTCCAGCGCTGGACGGGCAAGATTTCGCGTCGAAACCGCTTTCCAAACTGGAAGCCGCCGTGGCCAAAGAGTTGCTCTGGCAGGAACATGTTCGACAAATTCGCGAATCGCGCGCCGAAGAAATGAAAGTTCGCCGTATTCGCATCGGCAACTTGGAAATGCCATTTTTCTACAAGACGTTCGGCGAAAAACCCGCGACCGGTCGCAGTTTGTATTTTTCACTGCACGGCGGCGGCGGCGCGCCAAAGCAAGTGAACGACTCACAGTGGGAAAACCAGAAGCGGCTTTATAGTTTGTCGGAAGGAATCTACCTCGTGCCGCGCGCGCCGACGAACACCTGGAACCTCTGGCATCAGGGCCACATCGATGCGATGTTCGACCGCCTGATCGAAAACATGATCGTCTTTGAAGGCGTCGATCCAAACCGCGTTTACGTCATGGGCTATTCGGCGGGCGGCGACGGTGTTTATCAACTAGCGCCGCGGATGGCGGACCGCTGGGCGGGCGCGTCGATGATGGCGGGTCATCCGAATGAGACCTCGCCACGGGGTCTGAGAAACATCGCATTCACGCTACACGTCGGCGGCCGCGATGGCGCTTACAACCGAAATAACGTGGCGCGGCAATGGCAACAACAGTTGGCCGCGATGCACAAGGATGACCCCGATGGCTACGTTCATTGGGCCAAGATCTATGAAGATAAAGGCCACTGGCTTGATCGGCTAGACGCAGCGGCAATTCCCTGGATGGCCAAGCACACGCGACGACCATTCCCAAAACGCATCGTCTGGAAGCAGGATGACGTGACGCATGCCCGCTTTTATTGGCTGGCCGTTGACCAGAAAAATCGCCACGGCAGAACCGAAATCGTAGCGACGCGCGACGGCCAGCAGATCGATATTCAAGCGCCGGGGAACATTAAAAGTGTTATCGTTCGCCTCAACGATGAGATCGTTAATTTCAGTCAGCCGATTCAGATCACGTCGGGCGAAAAGCAATTATTCCAGGGTCGCGTCGAGCGGACGATTGGTGTGTTGGCAAAAACGCTCGCGGAACGTGGCGACTCGAAAGCAATCTTCAGTAGCGAAGTGAGTATCCAACTCGTTCCGCCCGAGGAAAAGCAGGAACACGACAAGTAGGAACACGACTCGAAAGAAAACGTCGCGGGCGGCAAGTTGGCGACCGCATGTCCTGGCCGCATGTCCTGGCCGCGAGATGTCATTTTCCAAAACTGAACCAGCGGCCGATGCCGGACGATTTGCCGGCAACCAGTTCGGCCGACTCTTCCGGGTCGGCGGCATCGAGTGATTCGGCAAGCTGTTTTATCGAATGCGTAATCGCCGCTTTTGGCGCCTGTTCCAGCAGCGGGACGCCGTTGTTGCGAACTTCGGCCATCGTGCGAAAATCGTTCGGCACTTGCCAATAGATTTCCCGGCCGATCGTTTCTTGCGCTTTTTTGAAGCTGATTTGGCTTTTGTCAACTCCGGTGCGGTTGACGATTACTTTCACCTTATCGGTTAAGCCATCCATCTCTTTGAACGACATCATCAGCCGGACAACGTTGCGCAGGCAAGGCAAGTCGAGTTGGGTCACCAGCAGCACGTGATCGGCCAGATTTAAGGCCAGCCGGTCGAGCGCACCAAACGACTTGGACAAATCTAAAATGATGTGCGTGAACGTCGCTCTGAGCAGACCGACCAGCCGACTCAAGTCATCGAGAGTAATATCGTCGATGTCGTCAAGTTGTACCGGGCGCGGCAATAGAAACAGCCCCGAAGAATGCTTGGTCAACGATCGCTTGAGCAACATGATGTCCATGCGGGTCGTGTTTTGCGCCACGTCCAGCAAGGTAAAATCCGGGATCGCATCCAGGCAAACGTCGGCGTCGCCGAGACAGAGGTCGAGATCGACCAGCACCACCGAGTTCTTTTCGTGCGCCGCAAGCGAACAGCCCAGATTCACGGCAACACTGGTCGAGCCAACGCCCCCAGTGGAGCCGGCCACGGCAATCACCGAGCAACCGCGGGTCTTGGCTTCGCCCCGTGAAGCGGGCCGTTCCGAGATTCGCTCGATAGCCTGTACGAGATCATTTAGTTCGACGGGATGCTGCAAGAATTCTTTTGCGCCGGCGCGCATGGCCTGAAGAATCAGATTCCCATCGGACGACGAACAGGTTACCAGAATGTTGCATTCGGGCGACGTGTGGTTAATCTGTTCAACCAGCCGCAACGCCTTTTCCTGATCCTTGTCGACGGCGACGATAACGATATCTGGTTCTGTCTGAGCCACCACGTCGCTAAAAAATTCGTAGCGAGAGCACTCGGCCTCCAGCCAGACACGCTCCATGCCGAGCAGCATGTTCTTGAATAATTCACGCGCCTTGTCGTCGGGATCGACGATGGCCAATCGAAGCACATTATTCATCGGTTGTGACGTCTCGGCAACAAAAGGGCATCGCGCGGCATCGTGGCGCGCGATCAAGATTTTGGCGGTATTTTACGTCCTTTATCTTTTTAGGTCATAGCCGACGGGTCCGATGAAACCGGGGCCCAATGATTCGCTATTCTCCGGCATTGTCGTGGCCGCGGTGGGCTGGTTGTAGCGGCTGTTACGTCGAGAACCGGCTGCCGACTGCGGGTCAACCTGTCCCGCGTTAGGATGCGGCATTGGCCGAAGCCGAGAAGAAGAGACGGCCGGACGCTGACGTTGCGGTTGTGCCGGTGTCGCCGGCCACCGCGCCGATGATGGCGGCTGTGTGGTCGGCGGTCCCGACGGCGCTGGTTCGGCCGGCGGCAGGGGAACGGCTTCGGACGGCAACGGACCTTGGAATTGACCGTGCGGACCATGCCCTTTCGGTACTTCGATGTGCCCGCGCAGGTACAAATCCCCGGCGGATGGGCTATCCGAGTTCATTCCCAGCCCGATCGGCGATACTTCGTCCGCGTCGACCGCTTCGACCAATTCCGGCGTGACCAGAATCAGCAGTTCCACTTCGTTATTTCGCTCCTGAACACGACGGAACGGCGCTCCCAGGTAGGGGAGGTCGCTGAGGATCGGAAAGCCCGCATGTTCGGCTTCGACGCGATGCTGTACCAAACCGGCCAGCGCGAGCGTCTGTCCCGCGCTCATCTCGACACCGGTGTCCACAAATCGCTTGGTCAATGCAGGCACGGTAATGCCGTTGAGCGTCACACCGCGGGCTTCGTCGAGTTCGCTGACCTGCGGCCGGATTTCGAGCCGGATCCGCCCGTGGCCCATGACGATCGGCACAAAGTCAACTTCCGTACCGTAGGATTTGTATTCAATCGAGACGGTACCGAATCCGCCCGGTACGAGGATCGGAAATTCACCCCCGGCGAGGAATCTGGCCGGTCGACCGCTAACGGTAACCAGCGTCGGTTCCGCCAGCACTTTTACGACATTTTTTTGCTGCAGGAATTCCAACGTTCCCAGGAAATTCGTGCTGGAATTGACCAGCCCAAACCGAAAGTTGTCGCCGCCTAACGCTGCCCCGCCGGGCGCGATCAGTCCGGCAGCGGCCGATACAAAAAAGTTTCCGCCGCGCGATATGCTAAAGTCAAACCCCATCGATCGCAGCTTGGTACGCGACACCTCCATCACACGAACGTTTAGCATTATCTGCTGTACGCCGCCAACGCTGATGTTGTTGATGACCTTGGGGTAATAGTTCTCGGCAATACTAATCACCGTACCGACCTCGGAAGGCTGGCCAACGAAGCCGGAAATTACCACGCTGTTGGACAGCGGTAGAACCTTCAGCGCCGACTTCGGAAACTGGGTGCGCAGAATCGCAATCAACTCCTGTGCGTCGCCGAACACGAAAACGTCGATAGACTGCACGTTGTCGTCTTCGTCCCACAGATTGACCTGCGTCACACCCGCCGCTACGGCCGAGATCTGAATTTGAGTGGGCGACAGCGGCGTCAATTCCAGAATGTTCGGATTATTCACCTGCGCGCGGGGAATCTTTTTGTCCAGCGTCAGAATGCGGCTCGTGTTGACGACCATTTCGACGCGTTGCGTCACTTTGGAGACGTCGATCAGTAGCGGTTGGCGCGTGCCTGCCGACTGTGCGTCCACGTCTGGTGCGACAAACAACGGCCAGCCGAGGCCGAGAATAATCACAAGCACCGACCGGGCCATATAGGCATCGTGGCTTCTCATCCGTGTCCCTTCCCTGCCAGCCATCCAACGGCCGGTTCATCCGTGCATCGCTCGCGCAAATCCTCCGCAGACGCGGTTGCGCAGCCTGTTTCATTCTGCAAACAGGCTTTTAACCCCTTTTTTCAACGATCTCTTTGATCTGCGATTCGCTGATTTCTTTACTGTCTGGGTCTAATTCAACCGCCTCTGGGCTGAACTTTTCGTTGTCCTGTTTACCGCTGTTTTTCTCAATTTCACGCCCGCCTTCAGCGTGGCTACTGCCTGAAACCTTTCTGGGAACCGACGAATCCGAGGTGAATTCGTAAACCTCAGCGATATTGCCGTGCATCATGGTTACCTTCCATGTCACGTTCTCGCCTTTTTTAGCACGCAGCGCGGCAAGTTCGAGTTCGAGTTGTCGGCGTTGCTCATCCAGTTGCGCCAACAAACGGGCTCTCTCCTCGTCGATGCCGTCGTCAAATGTTTCAGCATCGTCGAAAATATTTTCCGTAAAGGCCTGCACCTCGTGGCCCGTTTCTTCTTGGTCGTCGAGCCCGCGCAAGACGAGACGGATCTTGCCGATCTCCGCCGCCAACGCCACCTTGGCACCCTGGTCGGGTGTAACTAACAGCGAAATCGTCGATGCCTGGACCGGCTCGCCTTCGTCGTCCGGGCGGGTTTTGGTATCGACGGCAAATACCGGAACGTCTTCAAGGAAGGTTTTGATCATCGTTCTGGGGATGTCGCTACTTTGATTTTTGTGAACGAACACTTGGACATCGACCCGGTCGCCGGGGTTGATCAACCCCAAACCGCTTTCCCGGGTCACGCTGACCGGGACCACCCGGTGGCCTTCCGGAATTTCTGCCGAGGGCCGAGTCGATCCACCGATCATGCTGGCCATAATCGGCAGACCCGCGGCGATCTTATGCAACGGTCGCTGGCCTTCGATTTCTGCGAGGTCACGCACGGCGTGTTCGGGGATGTCGCTCTTGGGCCAGTCCTTGACCAAGACATTTTCCGGCGTGAGCAATGTGCTCCGCTCGATATCAATCATGGCAACCAGAATCGGTTCCGTTTCAACCGCGGGCTCGTTGCCGTGGTCCATCATTTCGCTTACGCCGATCGAAGCAACCAAGCCGCAACCAATCGCCAGCAGGAGGAGGATGAGCGATTTGGGACGCATAGTAACCGCCTAGGCCATCCTTGACTTATCTAAGGTTAATATGGGGACAATTCAGCGACGTGGGCCGACAAGGCCGCTGCCATGTTCGACAGCCAAAAAACTTGTACTCAACTAAATTTTGTTGAACTGCTGCCCTCGCAATACCCGTGCTAGCTACCAAGGACTCATCACCGGTACTTGCCCGCGGCCGTTTTCCAAACCGGACGCGAACTGTCGAAATTGCCCCCGCCGGACAACCGCTAGCAGGGCCGATTTCGATTGTTTCAGCCGCCATCCGACAGGGACTCCCGTGGAAAGACATCATGGTCCGTGGCTGACGCGCCTTGTCGATTTTTTCGGCATAATCGCCAAGGTTTCTTCAGTTTGAATTTTTTGCCTGACCACAAAAATCGGCGGCCGCATTGCGGCCGTCAATTCACACGGTTCAAACAAGCATGCCCGTCCAAGCAAAGTAGGCAATCGAACCTAAGGCAATCGGAATACCATAGGGCAGCAACATCATGCTGCTCTTGCGGTCTGCGGCAATCGCGGCCAACTCGTCCGGATTCCTGATCACCATCATCTCGTTCAAAATCAGCCAAAACTGCTTGCTGTGCTTTTTCCATCCGCGACGCAGCAACACCATCACGATCGCCATCACGCCGCCGACAACGGTCGTCGCACAGAATGCGTAGAACGTGGCGGTCGGTCCAACCCAGGCACCGACGCCGCCCAGCAGTTTGACGTCGCCCGCACCCATTCCGCCAATGGCGTATGCCGGCAGCAACAAGGCAATGCCAACCAGCATGCCGACCAGACTCCAGCCAATTCCTTCCCAACCAAAAGCAATACCGCTGTAAACCCAACCGCTAACGATCATCGGAAACGTCAGCCAATTGGGCACACGCAATTGTCGACCGTCGATCCAGGCGGCCGCGATCAGCACTGCGGTGACCAGCCAGACAGGCCCGTGTTCTGCCAACTCGGCGGTAAATGATTCAAACATGATTCTCTCGCTTTCTCACCTAATAAATGTCGTTTCGCTTTGCGCCGGCACCATCCGCCGCGGGACAGTTTAGCGCGGCACCATGAACCAGCCGAAAAAGACGCTCACGGTGGTCAGCAGGTAAGCCAGCCCTTGCCAGGCAAACGCAACCGAATCTGCGGGAACTACCGGATACATGATTCAAGTCCTTGTAACGAAACTTTTCGTCGTAAAATCAAAGAAGCCCCTCGACGCCGAAGTAAGGACGCCGAGGGGATTTCTAGTCGCTTTAACCTGCCCGGGCACCAAGCTGCCAAACAGGAGCCTAGGAGCGTCCGGTCGTAATAACTTTTATTAGAAGCTACTATTCTCGATGCCGTCTGCAACACGGCTAAACGTCGTGTTCGCTGTGGTTCCGATCGCACTGATCGTGGCCAGGCAGACGACGATGATCAGAGCCAGCATCACGGCATATTCAACCGCTGTGGGACCGTCTTCGGAGACCAAAAAATTCTTGACTTTGGTGGCAAAATGTTTCATCGAAAACCTCCAGATTTAACTTGCGGCTACCGCCGTTCGGGCGATGCACCTGTTTGTAAAACAATCAAAGCCTTGCAACGCGGCAAGGAACTCATTCGCCTTCACGCCCATGTTTCCTTACCAGTAAAACGTATGTCGCAACTGTGGGCTGTCAATTTTAGAGGAACAGAAAATCTGCGTTTTTTTTTAAATTCCCCTGTGTATCCGAGGCTATGCCCGGTATCAAAACGCAAACTTAACCATTATTCGAGAGCGAGGTTGCAACATTGCTGAACGTCGTGTTCGTCGTGGTTCCGATCGCACTGATCGTGGCCAAGCAGACAATGATGATCAGAGCCAGCATCACGGCATATTCAACCGCTGTGGGGCCGTCTTCGGAGACCAAAAAATTCTTGACTTTGGTGGCAAAACGTTTCATCGAAAACCTCCAGATTTAACTTGCGGGTATCGCCGCTCGGACGATGCCCCTGTTTGTAAAACAATCAGAGCCTTGCAACGCGGCAAGGAACTCATTCGCTTTCACGCCCGTGTTTCCTTGTCAGTAAAACGTATGTCGCAGCTATGCGGTGTCAATTTGGAGACTCAGCAAATCTGTGAACTTTCTCTAAATTCTTCTGCGTGGCTGAAGGTCTGCCCCGCCTCGAAGTGAAAATCGCGGCGGCCGCATTAGCGGTCAGGTTGGAAAAATGTCAAAAGTGGCCTACCCGCGCAAGCCGTTATTTTCGTACCGCGCACCTTGAACACCGCGAACCTTGAAAACTGAACGCCGGCGGTTGTCGTCCGGAGAGCCCCGGCTCCGCCGCTTCGTCGAACCCGACAACGACCTCCTCTTCTGTCCGCAGTACCGCGTTGACTGCAGTCCAGGCAGAGCAAAGAGTCTCGATGTTGGTGATGGGATCGCGGCGCGAATGGCCCGCTATCCGGCCAAATTATGACGATTGTCTCGGCTGTGTCGCTTTCGCCGGTGAGCATGCCAGCGGCCTGGAATTTCGTCCCAAAATCGGACAAAAAGGATTTTGATTCTCAACCGCCGAGCTAGGATTGTTGTTGTGTATTTTTTGCAACGTGGAGTTCGAATTCGAACGGGATGACGAAGTAGTCGAATGTTAAAGCCCAAACCGATCCGCAGATGTGAACTGTTAAGTGTCGTGCTGCCGGTCTATAACGAGGCCCAGATCCTCGAAACGCTGCTGACCGAAGTCACCCGCAGGGCGGAACGATCTGCCGACGGCTTGGAAATCATTTTCGTCAACGACGG
>JAYZEI010000007.1:0-9654 GCA_036337375.1 Planctomycetota bacterium
ACAGCAGGCGATCGAGTTCATGGCGAAAAACACGGCCCTGTCAATGCACAACATCCGTTCGGAAGTCGATCGTTACATCAGTTGGCCGGGGCAGGCACTGGCCTACAAAATCGGCGAACTGACCATTCGCGAACTCCGCAACTTTGCAGAATCGCAGTTGCTCGACGGATTTGATATCCGCCGATTCCACGACGCCGTACTCGGCGCCGGGTCGGTCCCGTTAACGGTGCTGAAGCAAAATATCCACAATTTTGTGGCAGACGAAGCGTTGCGCCTCAATCGCGTAACACTAACGATCGAAGAAAATCGTCGCGTCGAATTCATGGGACTGCCGTACGAACTCGCCGGCCTGCGGGAAAAAATCGAAGCGTTCAAACAACAGTTGGCCCCCGATCAAACCATCGTCAGGACAGTCGTCACCATTCGCGCGAGCCGCGGTTCATCGGTGGACTCGGTGCAGCAGGTGATCGAGATATGTACAAAATGCGGGCTGAGATCGATCCGTTTACGCACCATCGATCCCTGAGTTTCGCGGCCAAGCGGTTGCTATCACCGAGCCGCTGGCAGGGTTTATGGCTTGACGGCCCCGGCGCATTTTTCTAACGTCCGGCCCTCTTCGTTTCCCGTGCCATCATCCCCTGCGAGCGCGTTGACCGTGGTAGCATTTCGCCTTTGTCTGTTTTTGGCCGTTTCGGCAATCATTGGCCATTGGCCGACAACCGCCGCCGCGCAATTTGAAGAACCGCTAAAACGGGTGCTGCTGCTAAAAAACGGTCAGACACTGACCGGCGACATCGTCATGAAAGGCGACCGGTTCTGCGTGTCACTGCCGCACGGACAGATCGTACTCGAAGCCGATGAAGTCCAGCATGTTTGCACGAGCATTGTCGAAGGATACTTGCGCAAGCGCGCCGCAATTCGCTTTGGCGACGTCGATGATCGACTGGCGCTGGCGCGGTGGTGCCTCAGCCAGAAACTGCTGGAGGAGGCGAAAACAGAGTTGGCCGAGGCCCGCAGCTTATCGCCGAACCCCAACGCAATTGCCGCGGTCGAGCGACAACTGGAAATTGCTTCGCAACCGTCCGCCAATTTTCCAGCATCCAATCGCGAACGCAAAGTTGCCGCCGCGCCCAATTTCGATGACTTGGTCCGCCGCATGCCGCACGGATCGATTGAAGCGTTCACAAAGTCGGTTCAGCCGTTATTGATCAACGGTTGCGCCGCAAGTTCCTGTCACGGCGGCAAGACCCAGAACGACTTTCGTTTGATGCGATTTCCGCGGGGCCGCGCCGCGCCGCGCCGCGTGACGCTGCGAAATCTGCACGCGGTACTTGGTTTTGTCGATGCCGAACACCCCGGCTCAAGCCGTCTCTTACAGGCCGCCTGCGAGCCGCACGGTCCGAAATCGCTGATCGTGGTCGACCGCACCAGTCCGGCATTCCAACGCCTGGCCGCCTGGGTATTACAGGTGACGAATGTGCCGAAGAAGGCTCTCCCACCGCAATCGCTGCCCGACACCCAACCGACGTTGTCGCAAGCTATCTCCGTCAAACCGGCGGCCAGTGGCGACCGTTCAGCGGCCGACAACAATCCACCTTCGCCGCCGGCATTTGTCCCCAAACTCGGCAATGAAGCGTTCCAGCCTCGCGATCCGTTCGACCCCCGGGAATTCAATCGCCGGTTTCATGGCGAGGGGCCCTAAATCGCGTTTCTAGTACCGATTTTGCCGGACGGATCTCCAAAATTAGGTCCGTTCGATTCTGCCGGCGGGAGGTCGCCGATAGACCGCTGCCGACAGATATGGCATATTTGTCCGTGCCAGCCGATTGGCCTGCGACTTCCCGCACCGCTTCGTTCCGGAACGGATTCTCCATAAAACTGGGACCATCGGCAGACAACGCCGCGGAACAAAGGTAATTGCATGGAAAACGAATCAAAAAAGAGCAAGCCAAAGAGCCAGCCCGAGCGCGGCGATCAGGAAAACGCGACGCCGCCACGCCCGCGGTTCAGCGCCATGACGATCATTTTCGTCACGGTGCTGGTCATTGTGATTGCCATGTCGTTTGCCTCCCTGCGAGGCCCCAGGGAAGATGAGATTCCGTACAGCTTTTTCTACTCACAACTTCAGGAGGGCAATATCGAGCGGGTCGCGTTCGAGGGAATCGTAATTCACGGCAAGTTCAAACAGCCGCCCGTCAAGCCGAAATGGGCCCAATCCGGAAAACCACCGCTGCCCGCCCAAACGGAAGGCGAGGCGGTCCGCTTTCGGGAAGGCTTTTTCACCAACCTTCCGCTGGTCGTGGACGAAAAGGAACTGCACAAGGAGTTGCTTGCGAATAAAGACCTCGTCGTTGAGGCCGAACCGCCTACCGATAACACCAACACGCTGATTTTCGTCTACCTGTTTGTAACGGTGCTTTTATTCGCGGTAATTTGGTTTATGTTTCGCCGCGCGCGTGACCAGATTTCGGGCGGCGGCGGGATTCTTTCCGGCTTCACCAAAAGCCCCGCGCAGCGTTACGACAGCGGCAAGCAGCAGGAGACCTTCGAAGACGTCGCGGGGCTGGAGGGCGTCAAACGGGACCTGCAGGAAGTCGTCGAGTTTTTAAAAGATCCTGAAAAATTCCAACGGCTCGGCGGGCGCGTGCCTAAGGGCGTGCTGCTGAATGGCCCGCCCGGCGCGGGCAAGACATTGCTGGCGAGGGCTGTGGCGGGTGAAGCGGGTGTGCCGTATTTTTCAATTAGCGGTTCTGAGTTTATCCAGATGTTCGTCGGGGTCGGTGCCAGCCGCGTGCGTGATCTGTTCAAGACCGCCAAGGAAGCCGCGCCGTCCATTATGTTCATTGATGAAATCGACGCGGTCGGCCGCCATCGCGGAGCGGGACTGGGCGGTGGCCACGACGAACGCGAACAGACGCTCAACCAGATCCTCAGCGAGATGGACGGTTTTCAGCCAAACGAATCGGTCATCGTCCTGGCCGCAACAAACCGCCCGGACGTGCTCGACCCGGCGCTGCTGCGACCCGGCCGGTTTGACCGTCACATCACCGTGGATCGGCCAACCCACAAAGGGCGGGTTGCCATTTTCGGCGTGCATGTGCGGAATGTGCCCCTGGCCGACGACGTCGACCTGGAAAAACTCGCCGCCGGGACCGTGGGACTGACCGGGGCGGACATACGAAATCTCGTCAACGAGGCAGCCCTGTGGGCGACGCGCGAAGGCAAAGACAAAGTCGACATGGATGACTTTGAAATTTCGCGCGACAAGATTTTGATGGGTGCCAAACGCGAGGAAATGCTGTCGGAAAAAGAAAAGAAGATGACCGCCTACCACGAAGCGGGCCACGCGCTGCTGGCCTGGATTGTCCCCGGCAACGACCGGTTGCACAAAGTGACCGTGATCCCGCGCGGCAGAGCGTTGGGTGTAACCCAGTTGCTGCCGGAAGAAGATCGCATGAATATCAACCAAACGGACCTGGCTGCACGATTAATTTTCATGCTTGGCGGCCGCGCGGCGGAAAAACTGGTTTACAACGAATACAGCGCGGGGGCCGAAAACGACTTGTCGCAGGCAACCTCTCTGGCTCGCAGAATGGTTGCGCACTGGGGAATGAGCGACCGCATCGGTCCCGTGGCATATCATATCAGCGAGGATCATCCATTTCTCGGTAAGGAAATTCACGAACAGCGGCAGTTCAGCGAGCATACGATGCAGGTCATCGACGAGGAAGTTGCCAGGATTCTTCACGGGTCGGCGGACCGTGCCATACAATTGCTCGAGGAGCATCGTGAAAAACTCGACATCGTGGCGTTGGCCCTGGTCGAACGCGAAATTCTCGATGAAAACGAAATCGCAGAATTGATCGGACCGTCGGTCAATCAAGCGGCGGCGAAGAACGGCAAGCCGCAGGCAGATCCCGTCGGAGAAACGATCGAGGGTTCGTTACCGCACCGCCAGGCAGGAAAGTCCAAGCAAGAAGAAGCAGGAACCGATCCGCCCGACGACACTGCATAATGTTTACTTCGTTTTCCCGAACTCCATCCCCCCTGGCCCACCATGCTCGCTCACAACGTTTATTTTACACTCGAAGACGATTCCGACGGGGCGCAAGACACTTTGCTGGCGTCATGTCGGAAGTACTTGAGTGACCACCCCGGCATCGTTTCATTCCACGTGGGGCAACTGGCCGAGGGCCTTGAACGACCGGTTAACGATCGCCAGTTCCACGTGGCGCTGCAGATCCTATTCGACAGCCGCGCCGCGCACGACGCGTATCAGGACTCGCCAAGCCATCACGAGTTCATTGCCGAGAACAGTTCCAACTGGAAGCAGGCCCGCGTTTTTGACGCCGACTTGACATCGGCCTGATCACGCGAGCAGAGTCGGTATAATGTTCTTCCTGCTCGGTTGTCTGACTCGGCCGCGTGTTGGTTGGAGAAGATTCATGCCCAAGATTCTCGTTGTCGCTGTTGTTGCGACCGTTCTCTTCGGACCCCGGTCCAGCGTTTCAGCAGAATTCAAAGCCGGGGCGGCGGTTACAGACGTGACGCCGATTTCGCTACCGGTGAAAGTCAACGGCAGCCTCGCAATTCGGAAGGTCGGCAGGGTGAAAACGCCACTCAGTGCGCGGGCCATCGTGCTGGACGATGGCACCGAGCGACTGGCCATCGTGGTTGTCGACAATTGTATGATGCCGCGGACATTCTTGGACGAAACCAAGTTGCGGGCATCGCGCGAGACCAAGTTGAAACCCAATCGGATTTTGATTTCGGCAACGCATACGCATTCCGCACCGTCAGTCATGGATATCCCGCCGGGTGATGCCGAAGAGTCATACCTACCTTACTTGCGCAAGCGAATCGTGGAAGCCATCGCAACGGCCGAGAGGAATCTGGAACCCGCGCAGGTCGGCTGGGCCCTGGCCAACGCCGCGCAATTCACCGCACTCAGGCGATGGATCCGCCGACCGGACCGGATCGAAAAAGACCCGTTCGGTAACCGGACAGTGCGGGCCACGATGCATGCCGCCAGCAACTGGGACAACGTGACGGGAGAATCCGGACCGGAGGATCCGGACTTGGCCATGATTTCGATTCAGGCTCGCGACGGGCGCCCGTTGGCGGTGATGGCGAACTTTTCCATGCACTATTTTTCGGGCGAAGTCGGATTGAGCGCCGATTACTACGGTTTGTTCTGCGAAGGGCTGAAAGCGCGACTGCCGCACGGCAAGGACCGGGGCACACCGCCGTTTGTCGGAATCATGTCGCACGGCTGCAGCGGCGATATCTGGCGTCGAGATTACGCACTGCCGCCCGATCGCCGACCGAACTGGAAAATCGATGAGTATTCGAAGCAATTCGTCGACTTGGCGGTTTCGGCGTTGAAGTCGGTCAAGTACCGGCACGATGTTGATCTGGCTATGGCGGAAAGACGGATGAAATTGAACTACCGCGTTCCCGACGCACAACGCTTGAAGTGGGCGCGGGAGATCGTCGACGCCATGCCCAACCTGTCAGCCCGAAACCGGAACGAGTTCTATGCCGTGCAGCAGGTGCTGCTCCATGAACGGCAGGCGACGGAAATCGTAGTGCAGGCGCTGCGGATCGGCGATATCGGAATCGCAACGACGCCGAACGAAACCTACGCACTCACAGGCTTGAAGGTGAAGCTGCAAAGTCCGCTGACGCGGACGTTTGTCATCGAACTGGCGAACGGCGCCGACGGATACATCCCACCGCCCGAGCAACACCTCCTGGGAGGCTACAACACTTGGCCGGCCCGCAGTGCCGGACTGGAAGTGGAGGCCGAACCGAAGATTACCGAAACGGCGCTGGCTCTGCTGGAACGAGTCTCGGGAACTCCGCGGCGGACCTGGCGACAGGCGCGCGGCGCCGGCGCGGACGCCATTGCTGCCGCGAAGCCGACCGCCTGGTGGAGGATGGACGAGTTCGCCGCACCGCATGCCGCAGACTCGTCGGGACACGCAAACGACGGCATGTATGAGCCCGGTGTCGCATTCTTTCTGGATGGCCCCCATTCGAACCTGTTGTCCGGGACGAAGGAACCGAATCGAGCCGCTCATTTTGCAGGAGGCCGACTCCGCGCTCGCACCCGACCGAGGTCGCTGGACGGTGACTTCTCCGTATCAATCTGGTTTTGGAACGGGATGCCGACCAACGGACGTGAGGTCACGGGCTGGATGTTCTCACGCGGCCACAATCACGGGCTGGGCGCCGGCAGCGAGCATCTCGGGCTCGGGGGAACCGCCGGTCATGCAGGCCGCCTGATTTACCAGCGCGGCGATGACTCGGCAGCGGTAGCCGGTGGGAAAACTGAGATCCAACGCTGGTCCTGGAATCACGTCGTCCTGGTCCACAGTGGCAAAAAGGTCCGCATCCATCTGAACGGGCAGGCCGAACCGGAAATCGAAATGAACCTGCAGGTGGCGGGACGTTCGATTGACGAACTGTTCCTCGGCGGCCGCTCCGACGGTGCCGCGAACTGGGAAGGACGGCTGGATGAAGTCGCGTTGTTCAATCGCGCCCTGACACCCGCGGAAATCAAGACGATGGCGCTTTCGGAGTGACTGCCGGGGAGTATTTTGTCGTATCGCGCAATCCGTGCGAGTCGATCCAAGATAGTGACTTCTCTTTCGAGACTGTGCACCTGCGAGGAATCGCAGCGCCAAAGATTGCAGTGCGGAGCGACAGCTACTGCAGTTTCGCGTCGGACTGCGGCAAAGCGACCCGAACCGCAGGCCCTTCCGTCCCCACCTCGGCCGACTCCAGTCCGACCGGTGACTGCCCCTGCTCGCGTGTGACGTCCGCTTCCGCGTCGGCGGCCGGTGCCGAAAAGTCGGCCCGTTTGGCAACGATCCCATCTTCCTCCCACCAAATCCAGTTTCGGCTTGGCTGCCCGTTTTGAAAGTGGCCTTCGACCCTTTTCTGACCGTTTTCGTGCCACCAAATCCAGCGTCCGTTTTTTTGGCCGGCGGCAAACGTTCCTTCAACCGCTTTTTGCCCGTTATCGTACCACCATGACCACGTGGAATTCGGCTTCGGCTGTTCTAATTCGTACTCGCCCTGCAGGCGAACCTGGCCGTTGGGATACCATTCCCGCCAAACGCCGTGTTTTTGATCTTCACCTCTTCGAATGAACGAGGCGAGTTTCATATTCCACCAGTCGTCGTACCCGTCCGCCAATACTTGAGCGAAGAGGATTCCGCCTTCGGACTTCTTTTGCTGGTTCGTGAAATGTTCGGTTCGAGTGCCGACCCGCCTGCCTTGCACAAAGCGGTCTTCACGAAGGATATTTCCGTCGGCGTCCCATTCTTGCAGGCTTCCGTGAATCAGGCCGTGTTCGTATTCAACGGTTCGCATCTTGACACCTGTGACATACCAATACTTCCAGGTCCCGTGCCGCGTTCCGCCGACGTAGTGCCACTCGGCAATGACACGTTGTTTGCTGTCAGAGATAATCCACTTTCCATTCAATTGACCACCGTCAAATTCCGCGACCGAAGTAAACGGCGGTTCGAATTTTTTGAATGGCGCGTCCTTAAGCAAGTCGACCTCACCCTGAACAAACCAGGCGGTCCACTCTCCGTGCCGCTTTCCGCCCAAATACCTCCCCTTGGCGATCATCTCACCCCGCCGGTCCCACATCCGCCATCCGCCGTGATTGACATAGTTGTCGTTCGTGTCGCGGATTACCTCGCGCTCGATTTTGACGGCACGGTTTGGATAACGCTCTTGAATGGCTTCGACATCCGTGGTGGCTGGAAGCTTGGTTTGTGTGGCCGCAGCGACGTGCCCCTCTCCATCCGGCGCGGACAGCGTGCCGTCCGCATTCGCTGCCGCAGGAACCGCGGGCAGGCCGGCAGCGTCGCGGCCGAGCTCCTGGTTAGCCCCAACCGATTCCGCCGCGTCTAAAATGAGAGGATCGACCGGTTTCACCACCGGCGACGGAACTGGTGGAATTCGGCCGGTCGTCTCGTCGGCATTGGCTTTCCGTGCCAAAAACATTAACAAGGCGAAAACGGAAACCAATAATATGCGGGACATAGCTAGCTCCTACGCGCGGATCAATAAGTTGCTGTACAGAATCTATCGAAGTTCTGATCTTGCGGCCTTTAACGGTTTCACGGGAACTGCCGCCTTCTTGTCAAAGCAGGCAATTCAGCCAATGTTTTCCGTGTGAACGCCCCCCTGTCGTGCTATTAATGATGGCGGATTGGCTTACCTTTGGAGCATGTCCTTAGCGGCTGCGATCTGAAGTGCCGCAGACACCGGACTCAAATCGTCTGTTATTGGGGTCGTGATTGGGGCATTGCCTCCCCGCAAAGCGGGTCCGGAACCCGCCCATCAGGGCCGAAAATTAATTCAAAAGGCCCGTTGACGGATTGCCGCGTTTGACTAGAATGGCCGCTTGCCGTCGACGATCGCATTTAACGGTATTGTCGCGGTTTTGAAGATGATCCTCTGAGTGCTCGAGCTCACGGGCCGGGCGAATTCGGGGGATTTTTAATTTGTAGTTCTTTGGCAATTTGGGAGTTTATCCTCGTCATTGTCTTGAGACTGTGTTCTCGAGCCGGTGGACGCCGCCTCGGCGGTTGACATCCGGCTCAAAACAAACTTTTTTCAATTGGCTAGCCACGTCGGGCCCGCCTCGCGGTGGGTTCGGCTAAGCAAACAAATTGAAGGGTTTGATCCTGGCTCAGAATGAACGTTGGCGGCGTGGATTAGGCATGCAAGTCGAGCGAGAAGGCTTAGATTGAAGCTTCGGCCGATTTCTAAGCTGGACAGCGGCGAAAGGGAGAGTAACGCGTGGATTATCTGCCTTCAGGACCGGGATAGCTGCGGGAAACTGCAGGTAATACCGGATAATATCCCCGGATCAAATGGTGTGATTCCGCCTGGAGATGAGTCCGCGTCCTATTAGCTTGTTGGTGGGGTAACGGCCTACCAAGGCTGCGATGGGTACCGGGCGTGAGAGCGTGGCCCGGCTCACTGGGACTGAGACACTGCCCAGACACCTACGGGTGGCTGCAGTCGAGAATCTTCCGCAATGGACGAAAGTCTGACGGAGCGACGCCGCGTGCTGGATGAAGGCCTTCGGGTTGTAAACAGCTGTCATAGGGGAGGAAATTTTGACCGATCCTAAGAGGAAGCACAGGCTAAGTTCGTGCCAGCAGCCGCGGTAACACGAACTGTGCGAACGTTATTCGGAATCACTGGGCTTAAAGGGTGCGTAGGCGGCTAAGTAGGTCAGATGTGAAAGCCCACGGCTCAACCGTGGAATTGCGTTTGAAACCCCTTGGCTTGAGTAAGATAGAGGTAAGCGGAACTGATGGTGGAGCGGTGAAATGCGTTGATATCATCAGGAACACCGGTGGCGAAGGCGGCTTACTGGGTCTTTACTGACGCTGAGGCACGAAAGCTAGGGGAGCGAACGGGATTAGATACCCCGGTAGTCCTAGCTGTAAACGATGAGCACTAGCTCGTGTCCCCTCCCACAAGGGCTCGGGCGTAGCGAAAGTGTTAAGTGCTCCGCCTGGGGAGTATGGTCGCAAGGCTGAAACTCAAAGGAATTGACGGGGGCTCACACAAGCGGTGGAGGATGTGGCTTAATTCGAGGCTACGCGAAGAACCTTA
>JAYZEI010000008.1:0-14884 GCA_036337375.1 Planctomycetota bacterium
ACTCGATGAGATTATCGAGTTCGCCGAATTACGCGATCACATCTACAAGCCGATGAAATACTATTCTAATGGGATGATCAGCCGGCTGGGGTTTGCGATGGTGCTGGCCATGGAGCCGGAAATACTGCTCGTCGACGAGATATTCAGCGTTGGCGATATCGCTTTTCAGAAGAAATCTAAGCGGGTCATGCACGAGCTGCTCGAAAAGACAACCTGCCAGTTGATCGTCACGCACGATCTGCAACTTGTTCGCGAGCACTGCAATCGCGCCATCTACATTCGCGAGGGTCGAATTGTTGCGGATGGTCAGGCCGACGAAGTCCTCGGAAATTACGAGAAGGATTTTGCATGAAAACGGTCGGCGCATACATCAAAGACTGGCCTGGCCAATCGCGGCTTGTCGCCAAGTGTATGCAGCGTTGCGGGGCGGCGGGCGACGTGCGGATTCAGCCGTTCGCGGTTGATGGCCAGTGGGGAGATTCGGGGGAAATCCAACCCGGCGGGTTGCACGAATCCACACATCCCCTTATTTGCCTTCACCCCACATCCCCCGGTTGCTTCGATTCTGCGTTTGTTGCTCCGGATTTGACGGTGTTTGAAAACGCCTGGGCGACTGCGTTATTACGGCAACTAAACGATTCTCTCAAAGACGACGGCATCATCTGTCTGCCGTGGCGGAAGGGATTAGAAAATCCGCCGAAAGGCTGGAGCCGGGCCTGGCTACAACAGCAGTTCGGAGATTTACTGCAAACATTTCGATCGCCCGCGTCTCCGCTGTTGGATCTGCCGTGGCGCGGACGGCCAACTTGGTTTGGTTGCTTCCACCGCCGGGACGACATGCCGGCGCCCAGTTCGGTACTCACCTGGTGGTTCCGTGATCACGCCGCCGCGCGGGACGAACACGTCGCCATGCTCCTCGGCAAATCCACGCCACTAAATGGTAACTTGCGGTCGCGGTGCAGCGAGTTTCTGCTATCCGAAACCAACGTGTCTGATACGCCGTTTTCGGCGGATCCGGCGGAACCTTATTCGCTACCTTCGACGCTGGATGCCGAGACATTCTCTGCGCTGAGGAGCCACCAGAATACGATGAGCTACGCCCTGACGGGCGCAAATTATAAAAGCGCGGTCATGGGGCATATTCTGGAAACCCGATTTTCACACGACCGGCCATTGCGGATCGTCGATCATGGCGGGGGGCTGGGCCAGTTCGTGATCGAATTGCTGTTAGAGAATCCCCGCGTTGAAATGGCGGTGAACTGCGACGTCAATCCGTTGCACTTGATGCTCTCGGCGAGGGTATTTGAATTCTTTCGCGACCTGTTGCGCGGCCGCTATTTCATGCAATTACAGCCTTCCGAGGAATTCGATTACGACAGTTCCTGCGACGTGATCAGTTTTATGGGTTCGATGTTGTATTTACCGCGCGGCGGCCTGGACAACACATTGGATCGCGGGTGGAATGCCCTGAATCCCGGCGGATTGTTGGTGATTCACGAAAACATCAAGCACGAGAGTTTCGCGCGAGACTACGAGATAATGTTTACTGCCGAAGAACTCAATGCGAGGTTGGAACGTTTCGGTAAGATTGAGTACTACGCATCTACTTCGTGCAAGCGTTTACCGCCGGATAAGGTTGGTAACAAATGTGTCTTTCGCGTCATCCAGAAATCCTCGTAGAGTCCTATGCGAATTGTCACGCCAGCACGAAGCGAGATCGCTGCCATTCAACATCGGGAGTCCGCATTCTATTGGAGTAATTGCGCGGCGGGGCTGGCCCGCAAGCACGGCATTCTGCAGGTTTTCGACGCAAGAATCGGCGCGAACGGCCGCGCCTCGAATATCGCCACCCGCGGTACGGATTTGTCCGGCGATGAAATCAGGGGCGTGAGCGTGTTTGAGGGGCCGATCCACTCCAAGGTCCTAAAGGAATTGGCAATTTCAGCCACAATGCAAAAAGCGGAGGTCCTTTATCTGTTCGATGCGGATTTGCGGCCACTGGGAAAACTTAACTATCCGGCCATCTCAACGCGGGTGATTCCGCCGTTAAACAGGGCCGCGCCGTTCGAGCCGGCGGATCCGCAGGCTTGGCAATGTGACGATGAACGCTGGAATAACAGGACGATTCGCTACCAGCAACTTGACGCGGGGACGCCATGGACGTGCATTGCTTATGCCGGCGTAAAAAAAACGCGGCCGGAATGGCCGATCGCCGTGTCGGACGGCAGGCGTGTTGTGTTGGGCGCGCCGCTACTGGACTTGGTTTGCTGCGCGCAGAGCTTTCCTCCGTTGACGGAGAGCTTTTATACGGACGAGCAGTCGGATCGGCTGTTTGAAATCGAGAAGTGGCTTGTTGCGCAGTTCCTCAAACACTGTGCCGCTGCTGGAAAATCGGTGGTTCGAATCTTGGAGTGGCCTGCCCGATTCACTTCGGCGCTTACGGTCCGTCATGACTACGATCGCACGATAGCAGACGAAGACTGGGATTCGCTGCTGGCGTTCTATGATGGTTTGGGTATCAGAGCTTCAATGGGCTTTCCAGTAAAGACCGTCAACGGGTTGCAAATGATCGCGGCCGCCGCCCGCGGACACGAAATAAACGTTCATTCGGAGGCGGCGGATGCAGGAGGGTTTCACGCCGAAGTACGGTGCATTTCCGCAGCGTCCGAATCGGTGCCGGTGGGAATGACTGCGCACGGCGGACACGGAGCGGCGGGGTTTCTGGGCGATGTACAATATGGGTGGTTGGAGGATTTCGGGATGTTGTGGACGGAGATGCTCCGGCGGAGAACGGGACTGCCGTTTGCGGTTAACCGGATCACCGACGACGCACCCCGCCCGAGCGGTCTCGTCGCGTTTCCGTGGCATTATAGCCTCGACACCGGAACGTCAGCGGATGCTCATAGGGCTGCAGAACTTGAGGAGACAATCCCGTCATTACTCGCCGATAGGCGGCATGTAACACTGATGAATCACCCCGATATTCATGTCGACGAACTGAAAAAATTAATTAGCGGATTCGACCTTGCGGCGACTTGGTGCGCCACTTTCCGCGAGGTCGCTGAATGGACCAAGGTGGCGAAGCTCGACAGCGCTGCGGTGCTTGACGAGGACGGTTCGGTTCGAATACGGTTTCCGCGTCGGTTGCCCGCGGCGACTATTGTGCAACATTTGTCGGCGCAGGGCGCTACAAAAGAAATCGAGTGCGAAGAAGGTTGCCAGGAAGTTCGGATTCCCATTTCCTGACGGTTCGTCAATTAGATGGCAGACACTAAAGTAATTTGTATCGGCGGAGCACCCTCGTCCGGGACTACGTTGCTGGCGGATTTGTTAGATTCGGTGCCGGGGGTCATTTGCGGCCCCGAACTGAATATTTTTTGCATTAAGGAAGCCTATAGTTTCAACGGCGACTTCAAATCTCGCGTGGCTGCCAATCAACCGTTCGACACCGGCGCGGCCTATGCGCCGCGTTCGACGTTCTTTAACCGACGTCATCTCGGCGATTGTGGCCTAACGGAGCACGAACTGATGTGTCTGGTTAATGAGTCTGCCTCGATCAAGCAGTTTGTTGAAAGACTGGCACACCATTGTGGAGCGGTGCGCGACCGTTATTTGAAGGTTTTCGCGGAAAAGACGCCGATCAACGTTTCAGCTGCGGAAGAGTTTTGTTCGTACTATCCGGATGGTTTATTCATTCACGTGGTGCGTGACGGACGGTCTGTTGTCGCTTCGCTGCTCCGCCGCGGATTTCCGCTCTATGCCGCTGCGTTTGTTTGGATGGCGCAAACCATGGCGGGCCAGCAAGCATCGCAAAGGTGCGATAACCTCATTCAAGTGGCGTTTGAGGATTTGCTCAACGCGCCCTTCACCAATGCCGTGAATATCGCCAGGCGATTGGGGATCGAAGCTAGCGAATCTGAGGTGGAACAAAAATACAAGTCCAATGAATTTCGGAGATCGTTGCCGCGGGTGGCAAGCTGGTCGGCGGGCAAGTTCACCGGCGAAGTCCGGCCACCTACGCCATACGACGAAGTCCTGTCCGAGTCCGAAGTCGCACTTTTGGAGTCGCTTGCGCTCGTTAACCTGCAGGCCAACGGGCGGGCGACGTTCGTTAAACGGTTCTCCGAGTTATTGGCGGAATACAAATATCCGCCAACGACATCCGAACGCCGGCCGATCCCCGTCTCATTATGGCAACGAGCTTATCGGGAGCTTTATGCGGACGAGAATCATGCATATAGGCTGCGGCACGAACGCCGGAAAATGATTATCGATCCGCGCCGCTGTAAGTGGTTTGTTCCCGGCGGGGCTGTGACAAAAGACTGGTTGTCTGACCTGCGTCATATCCGCTGGCCTACACGGCTGAAATCCTTTCTAGTGAATCACCCGCTGGTGATGGCACAAATAATGATGATGAGTTCGATGGAATGTGAAGCCAAAGAGAAGATTCGGCCTGATGCAACCGGTAGCACGTGAGGCGGAGTCACGTTGGCGACTGCGGACACCGTTCACCGATTCATTGCTGACTGTCGGACTTTCGACGTCAACGGCAGCAGTTCTAGCCGGCGATCGTCCACAGCGGCAGGATCACAGCGGCAGACGGGTTCACGTGTCCGGGACACCGCTTCACGACCGCTCAGCGACACGCGCACTGTTTTTCTTAAACGTCGGCAGCAGCCCACAGAGGAATCCGAGGCCGTACGTCAAGTACATCAACAAATAGAGTAGCGGACTAAAGAGCACGGAAATCAGGTCCCCGCCCCCTCTGGCCGTCGAATAGAAACTCACCGCGACAAATAATATTGCGCCGCAACCGACGCCAACGAGTGCGAGTACGTTGATGCAAGCCATCACCACGGCACCCGCAAGCCCCAGTACGAAAATTGTAGGCAGCAAGTGAACCGGACGGAGTGAATCGGGAAACTTCTTAGTCAGTTTTGTGCGAGCAACTCCGTAGCGGTACATCTGTGAGACGAAGGCGACAAGATGTGAGCGCTTGTGGTGTTCGACCGATGTGTCCGGTGTAAACCAGATGTCGTGTCCCCGACGCGCGAGCCGCAAGTTCAGTTCGGCATCCTGGCCGCACCAGAACCGATCATCGAATCCACCGCTCTCGGCTAGCAGTTCCCGCTTGTACAGCGTAAATGCGACACTGTGAGCCACCTGATCCTGTTTCGCGTGAAAACTCGAATCGACGCGTCCCATCCCGCCCATTGGCGACAGCATCGCCGCGGAAATCGCGCGTTCGATACGCGACATATTTAGAGGGCGGCGGAGCGCACAGCCGATACCGCCGGCGGACGGTGGCAACTGCCGGAGCTTTTCGGTCAGCGTGCGAATCAGCGATCGATCTGCGACCGCGTGTGCTGAAAAGTTCAAGACAAATAACCCGTCCGCAGCCTGCAGGCACAGATTGCGGCCGGTGGCCGTGTTGTTCGTCGGGTTTTCGAACAGTCGTATCTGCAATTCCGGATTCGCCTGGCAGAACTCTTCGATCAGGGCCGCTGTATTGTCCGTGGATGTGCCGTGCGCGACTAAGATCTCGATGCAGTCGAGCGGATAATCTTGATCCGCGATACTTTGCAACGTAGCTCGGACGTGACGAGCTTCGTTATAAACGGGGAGAAGAACAGAAACCTTAGGAAGGTTGGTCGGCGACGTGTCGGACATAATCTGTTAGAATTGGGGTTGCCCTCATCCTAATTCGACTTCGTCATTTCGGCCACAGCATGGACAGCCCCAATACGAAAGAGTCGCAGACTTTCGCGCTGATTGGTGCGGCGGGCTACATAGCCCCCCGCCACTTGCAGGCGATTCACGATACGGGCAATCGGCTTGTGGCGGCCGTTGATCCTCACGATTCGGTGGGAATTTTGGACCGCTACTTTCCAGAAACCGCATTTTTTACCGAGATTGAGCGATTTGACCGCTTTCTGGAAAAAAATCGCCGGGACAACTCCGTGCCAAATGTTGAATGGGTTAGTATTTGCACGCCCAATTATTTGCACGATGCCCACGTTCGGCTCGCCCTGCGTGTGGGAGCCAATGCGATCTGTGAAAAACCGTTGGTCATCAACCCGTGGAATCTGGACGCTCTGGCTGAATTGGAGCAGGAATCGGGACAGCGGATTCACACCGTGCTGCAATTGCGTCTGCATCCGGGGCTGCTTTCGCTGAAGCAGGAACTCGCCTCGAGGCCACAGACCAGTCGCGCGGACATCTGCCTGACATATATCACCAGCCGCGGCCGGTGGTACGATCGCAGTTGGAAAGGCTCGGAAGAAAAATCGGGCGGTGTGGTGATGAACATCGGCATTCACTTTTTCGACGCGCTGCTGTGGTTGTTCGGGCCCGTGGAATCCAGCGAAGTGCACCTTGCCCAGCCCAATAAGGCTGCGGGACGCCTGGAACTTGAAAGCGCCAGCGTGCGTTGGTTTCTCTCCGTTGACGCTGATGACTTGCCGGTGGAATGCCGCAAACTAGGCCAGTCCGCGTTCCGTTCGATCAAAATCGACGGCCAGGAAATCGACTTCACCACCGGTTTCGAAGATTTGCACACAGCGCTGTATCGCGAAACGCTGGCGGGCAACGGCTTCGGCATCGTTGACGCTCGGTCGAGCATCGAACTGGTTCACGGCATCCGCCACACGGTCGCAGAACTGCCGAGCGACAGCTCGATACGGCATCCGCAGCTTTCGTAGTTTCGAACAGTCGAGCCGCCGCCGTCCGTCTCTACTTCAACGCATCCGCCAGTCCGGGGACATCATTCACTCCTTCGGGAACTTTGATGGATGAGCCCTCAAACGCCGTGCCGATCGGTTCCGCGCGACCGCCCAGGTGACGTGCCAGGAACGCTTCAGTCACGGCATAAAACGCCATGCGGTTTTCCGGTCGGGCGAAGCCGTGTCCTTCGTCGGGGAATAGGACGTAGGTGACGGGAATCTCCTTCTTCTGCAGCGCTTCGACCATTTGCTGCGCTTCGGCCTCTTTGACTCGCGGGTCATTTTTGCCCTGACCGATTAGCAGCGGCCTCTCCATTTTGTCTGCGTGATAGACTGGTGAACGGGCTTCCAGCTCCTTGCGGCCCTCGGCGGTATCAATGTCGCCTACTCGTTCGATCAGTTGCTGGCGGAAGGATTCCCAGTAAGGCGGAATGGACTCGATCAGCGTGATCAAACTGGACGGGCCGACGATATCGATGCCGCAGGCGAACACATCGGGCGTGAAGGTTAATCCGACCAGTGTGGCATAGCCACCGTAGCTGCCGCCGGTGATGGCAACCTTGTCTTTTTGGGCGACACCCTCGTTGACCGCCCAGTCGACCGCGTCGATCAGGTCGTCGTGCATGGTGCCGGCCCACTGCCGTTTGGCGATATTTTGGAATTTCTTGCCGAAGCCGGTCGAGCCGCGAAAGTTCACAGCCAGTACGGCGTAGCCGCGATTGGCCAGTAGTTGATGTTCGCCGTCGTAGCCCCAGCGATCCCGTGCCCACGGTCCCCCGTGCACGCTCAGCACCATCGGCAGGGCCTGTTCGGGCCGTCCGTCGCCGTCCGTGTCGGAACCGACCGGCAACGTCAGGTAGCTGACCAGTTCCAGCCCATCCCGCGCCTTGATGATGACCGGATGCATTTCGGCCAACTTCAGACCCTCAAGGTCTTTGCGGTGGACAAACAGAAAGTTCATGGCCTTGGTGTCACGATTGAAATGAAAATATTTGATCGGCCCATCATCGGCCATGTGCGCGACGATCCAGTGCCGGTCGTCCATCGACCAGGAGGCGATTCCCGCATCGCCGCGGGCGCCTTTACTGACCAGCTTGACGTCCTTTTCAACTTCTTCGTCAAAATACTCTCGCTGACGTTTTTCGTAGTAAAAGGTCACGGCTTGGATTGTGTTTTCGGTCGGGTGCGACTTGATCGCGCCGACGTCGGTGCGGGGATTGGCTGCGATTAAATCCTGCTCGCCGCTCTTCAGGTCCATCATCATCAACGCCGCCGTATCGCGATCACGACTGTCGGCCAGATAGAGCTTCTGGCCCGTCTTGTCGAAGCCCAGCAGTCGTGTCGTTGCGGTGTCGTCTTTGGGGATGTTCAGAAATGGCTTCCACTTGATTTCCGCGGTACTTTCGCTGCCCGCGCCGTCCGGTTCGTAGTATTGCAGCGAGCCGTCCTCGAGATATTTTGAGGCGAAACGAACCTTGTAATCTTCGTCGATCACGAAGCCGCGATATCCCGGGTTTAATTGAACCAATTCCTGTTCGCCGCTAAGAATGTTCATGCGGTAAACGTCGTGATAGCGAGGATCGCGGTTATTCAAGCCAATCAGTATCTCGTCGGGAAACCGCCAACTGACCGCCTCGATTTCAGCCCGAACACGCCGACGCCCTGTCGGGTCGCCCTTGTCGTCACCTTCCTTCGGTTTTTCATCCGCTTCCTTTTTTAAGGTGAGGTTGCGAACCTTGTTGCCCGCCTGTAAGTCGATGCAATACACGTTCCAGTTCTCATCACCGTCGACATCCTGCGAGTACAAAATGTGGTTGCCGGTGTGTGCCCAAAAGAACCGCCTGATGCCGCGGCCTTTGTCCTTAGTGATCGACTTCGCGGCGTCGATGTCATCGATTGGTGCGAGCCAAATATTCATCACGCCCTCGACCGGCGCGAGAAAGGCGACCCGCTTGCCGTCCGGGCTGAGGTCCGGTGCAACTTTGTCCGGGTTGCCGAAGAAAACTTCGCGGGGAATCAGGGGCAAGGCGTTGTCTTTCTGGGGGTTGGAGTTAGTGGTATCGTTCGCGTTGCTCTTTGAGTCGGCCACCGCCTTAGCCGTGCTGCTGTTCCCCTCTGTATTTGACGGGGAAGATTGGGCCGGCTGCGGTTCCGAATTGCAACCACCGGCGACGGTGAAAAGTATGACGGTAGCGATCGAGCAAATCAAAGCAGCGGGCTTGTTCATGGGGGTCTCCGTTTCCAGAAAGGGGCTTCTCGCTTGGCGCTCATATTATGGCCGGTCAAATCCAAAAACCGAATATCGAAAAATCGGCAACGACACCGATATGCCGATACGAAAACGGAAAGCCCGATCGATAATGGATCGCGGGACGTGTGCCGCTGCCATCTGCCAGTCTCCGGGGCGATTCGTTGTCTAAGCATGGCGTGCAGGAATGATGGCTGCCTGAAATAGCCATCTGGAAGCAAATTGGCGACCTTTTGTGAGATTCAAGAGTCATCCGCAAAAAAATAACCGTCCGATTGTCCGTAAACGGCGAACACGGGTGGGTGTCGATCGGAATCATCCTCAAGGGGCGAGAGGCCACATTTGACCTATGTAACTTTTTGGGCTAACAGCCAGTCTTCCAAAATCACATGTTGCAAAAACGGTGCACGGAGCAGCGCGGTACTTGACGGGAGAATTGCCGACAGCCATTGGCGGCGGGCCATGCCGGAAACGAATCGCAGTCCAAGGCTGCCGGGCGAACTGCCGGCGAGTTGCGATTGGACGTTCTCGCTGAGACGCTTGAACGTGGCGGGAAACAGATTTGGTTGTGGCCCGACGTGGATCACGGTCTCGATGCCGCGAGTAAGGAGTTCATTAATCCCCTCCCAGACCCGCTGCGGGTGGTCGATCCAACGGTTCAGGATTTCGCGCGCATTGTATTCGTTGTAGCTGCATTTTCCGGTGACCAGTGAAATGATCGGCGGTGTGGGCGCGGCCAGCCCATTTTTCAGCGTGTGCATCATTTTGGCCGAGCGGTTGGGAATGCTTCGCTCCCACATAATCGGTGTGTGCAGGGGGGGCCAATGGCTGTCGTTCCTACGGAGGTGAACCTCTTTCGGCATCCGCTCCCGCGAAAGCTGCTTGAACCGCTCGATCGTGTCCTGTTGACCGAGGACTAGCACCGTGTTCGGCGACAGGTACGCGGAGATGCCCAGCACGCCTTTGCCTTGTTGATTGACTTCAAGACAAAGGCGATTGATATCGTCCAAATTCAAGGCGTCGCCGCGCGAGAAGACGATGCCCATGCCGGTGTCTTCCCCGAGCGCGGCGCAGTCATCGGCCATTGCGACCGGCACGCTGATGGCGTCGGCCATTGCCAGGATACCCCCGCACACGACCGCGGTCACTTCGCCCAAGCTGTAGCCGAGTGCGACCCCCGCCTCGGCAAAGTGAATGTCAAAGAACTCCGCGAGGCATCGGATCTGGGCGACTTCTGCAGACACGATCAATGCAATGGCGTCGGCGAATGTCGCCAGACATGTTTCTTCCTGGCGCTCGACACGATCGACCAAGTCGATCTTGCGGCCCAAAATGTCGGACGCGGTTTCACCTGCCTCGGCGAGGCACTTGCGGACCAGGGAACCATAACTTGGGTGTGCGAGCAGTTCGGCGGTACGGCCAAGATTTGTGACGTTGTAGCCACGAAAAACAATAGCCGATTTGGTGAGCAGGGGTTTCAGTTCGAGAGGCATGTTCTTTGGATGTTGCCGTTGGGCTGCTAACGACGGTGTGGCTGAATGATAGCCGATGACGACCTGTCAGGCAGCGCCGTCTTGGCCACGATGCGTTTGGTGTTCGCGAAGCGGTCCCGGACGTCGGTTGGGCATTTTCGGGGTTATGTTTGCCGGGCTTTCGTGTTGTGATGCGGTCGGTTCCGCGGCTGGACGCTTTTCTTCGGATCACTGACAATGGGTGGATGGCCGCCACAGAACCGGGTGATGAATTTCGTGTTGACCTCCAGCAGCAATGCGCCGTAGTGACGGGCGCGTCGAGCGGCATTGGGCGGGCAATTGCCCTGCGTCTGGCCGCCGCGGGTGCCGATTGCCTCGTACATGCCGGAAACAACCGGGCGGGAGCAGAGGAGGTGGCCGGCGAGATTCGGGGCCTGGGCCGCGAGGCAGAAGTTGTCGTGGCCGACCTCGGCGACACGCAAGAACAAGACAGGCTGTGTGCGGCGGCATACCGGTGGCGGGCCGAAATCGATATCTGGGTGAATAATGCCGGTGCAGATGTGCTCACCGGCGAAGCTGTTGCGTTGTCGTTCGACGAAAAACTGGAATTGCTCTGGCGCGTCGATGTCGTTGCGGCAATCCGCATGTCGCGGCGAGTCGGCCGGCGAATGAAGCAGGCCGGTGGCGGCACGATTCTTAACATGGGTTGGGATCAGGCGTCGACCGGCATGGCCGGTGACAGTGGCGAGATGTTTTCGGCCGTGAAGAGCGCCGTGACGGGGTTCACAAAAAGCCTTGCCCAATCGCTCGCACCGGAAGTGCGAGTCAACAGTGTTGCTCCCGGGTGGATAAGGACCGGGTGGGCTGCAGCGGCATCCGACGTATGGCAACAACGGGCCGTCAGCGAATCGCTGCTTGGCCGCTGGGGCACGCCGGCAGATATCGCCAGCGTCGCGCATTTCCTCGTATCGCCCAGTGCCGCGTTTATCAATGGACAAGTGATTGCGATCAATGGCGGTCGGCAGTTCGGGCCGGGAGATTCTCATGACTGAGAAAGCCGGCAGTTTCTCCGACCGCAACTGGCGGGACGAGCACGTTCATTTCGTCACGGGACGGTTGGCGGAATTCTCGCTTCGTAAGATGGTAGCCGAGTTGTCCGCAGAGGTCGGTTTCAAGTACTCCATCGATGTACTGAACATCACGGTTGCCGCACTGATGACGCCCGAATGGATCTCGCGGCGGATACAAGTCGCTCCCGAGACAACGCTGGTTCTGGTTCCCGGTTTTTGCGAGGGCGATCTAGAGGGCGTCCGGCATGTTGTCGAGTGTCCCGTCGACCGCGGCCCTCGTGACTTGCGTCGTTTGGACAATTTCTTCGGCCGAAAACCGAATGCCGCCGATTACGGCAATTACGACATCGAAATCCTGGCCGAAATCAACCACGCGCCGGCCCTTTCGGTTGACGAGATTATTGCCGAGGCGGCGCAGCTGGCTGCGGCCGGCGCCGATGTGATTGACGTGGGTTGCGATCCGGGAACCACGTGGCCGGAAGTTGGCGATGCCGTTCGCGCGCTGCGCGAAGCGGGACTCCGGGTTTCTATTGACAGTATGAATCCGGTGGAGATTCGCGCGGCCGCGGACGCAGGCGCCGAACTGGTGCTGTCCGTGAACGCCACGAATCGTCATGCCGCCCCGGACTGGGGATGTGAAGTCGTGGCAATTCCGGACGACCCCGCGTCGCTGGACGGTTTGGATGAAACGGTTGACTTTCTGGCCGCTGCCGGCGTGCCTCAGCGTATCGACCCGATTATTTCCCCGATCGGTTTCGGCTTTGCGAATAGTCTGCAGGGATATTTCGCCACCCGCGCGAAATATCCCGACGCGGAAATGTTGATGGGCATCGGCAACTTAACCGAACTGACAGACGTCGATTCGGCCGGGATCAATGTGGTGCTACTCGGTATCTGCCAGGAGCTCGGTATTCGCAGCGTACTCACGACGCAAGTCATCAACTGGGCCCGCACATCGATCCGCGAGTGTGATCTGGCGAGGCGGTTGGTGTATCATGCCGTGGCGCACAAGGTGTTGCCTAAGCACGTGGAACAGAATCTTATCGTTTTGCGAGATGCGGAATTACCGGAATTTGGCGAAGAGACGATTTCCCGCCTGGCGGCGGACGTGCGGGACAATAATTTCCGCATCCTGGTCGAACGCGGTGAAATTCATCTGTTCAGCGCCGATCGACACGTCCGGGGTACGGATCCATTTCGCATGATGCAACAACTCATCGACAGCGGTACGAATAACATTGATCGCGCGCACGCGTTTTATTTGGGTTACGAAATGGCCAAGGCCGTGACGGCGTTGACCTTGAGCAAGGACTACCGGCAGGATGAGGCGCTCGACTGGGGGTATTTGACCGCGTCGGAAGAGACGCGCCAGAGGATTTACGATTAGGGTTGGTGCGGCCCGGCAAGCACGTTGCCGGCAACGCGGACGCAGGGCATAGCTCAAAACATTCCATGATTCTTGAAGGCATTATCACGACGGTCGACATGGATGGTGGCAATCATGTGTCGCCGATGGGGCCGGTGGTGGATGGCGGAATGCAGAGTTTCGTGTTGCGGCCGTTTCAGACATCAACAACTTTTCAGAATGTGAAGCGCACAGGGCAAGCTGTGTTTCATGTGACCGACAACGTACAAATGCTCGCCCATGCGGCCGTTGGACAACTGAAGGCTCCGGCGGCGCGTCGCGCCGATGCGGTAGACGGATACATCCTCGAGGATGCATGCCGTTGGTATGCGTTGCAGATCGAGTCGCTTGACGACTCCCGTGAGCGCGCCGAAATCGTTGCTCGCGTTGTCGATCACGGTCGCCAGCGAGACTTCTTCGGCCTGAATCGCGCGAAGCACGCGGTGGTCGAGCTCGCGATACTTGCTACGCGAATACAGTTCCTTCCGGCAGATGATGTGCTTCGGCAGTGTGAAGAATTACGAGGACTCGTCGATAAAACAGGCGGCGACGACGAGCGGAAGGCATTTGTGTTTTTAGAGAGTTTCATCCGCAGAGAACTCGCTTGAGCGCCGGGGCTGAATCGAAATGATCGTCCACGTCACCGCGCCTAGTCGCTTGCATTTCGGGTTGCTTTCGTTTGGTAATTCGGAGGGCGGACAATTTGGCGGAATCGGCGCAATGATTGACCGTCCCGGCTTGCAGTTGCGGATCGCTGCTGCAGATCAGTTCGTGGCATCGGGACCGCACGCCGCGCGAGTTTCTGAATATGTGAAACGATTTGCCCGATATCACGGTCGAGATGATATTGATTGCCGCATTGAAGTTATCAGCGCACCGGCGGAACACGTAGGGTTGGGCACAGGAACGCAATTGGGACTGTCGGTCATTGCCGGGCTGTCGAAATATTTTGGCGGCAAAACACAATCTCCGGCGGAGTTGGCGGCGGCGGCGGGGCGGGGCTTTCGTTCGTCGGTCGGTACCCACGGCTTTTGCGGGGGCGGGCTTATTTACGAGGAGGTCAAGCCCGACGATGCCATTGTCGCCCCGCTTCAAGATCGTACGACGGTTCCCGATCATTGGCGATGGCTGCTGCTGCGGCCACGGCTTGAGGTTGGCCTGTACGGTCAAGCCGAGAAGGACGCATTTTCGGCGCTGCCGTCGGTGCCGGGAGAGACGACTGGGCGGTTGCGTGATGAAATCTGTAAGTACATGCTGCCCGCAATTAAGACACACGATTTCGACGCATTTAGCGAGAGCCTGTATCGCTATGGAGTTGCCGCCGGCAAGTGCTTCGCCGAGAGGCAGCCAGGGCCGTTTGCCTCGGCCCGATTGGCTAAATTAGTTGGGGCCATTCGCCACCTCGGTGTGCGGGGCGTCGGGCAGAGTTCCTGGGGGCCGACAATTTATGCGCTTTGTTCTTCGGCCGCTGCCGCGTTTGAGTTGCGTCAACAGTTGGCGGAGCATGCCGCCGCGGCCGACACAGAAGCGATCGTTTCCCCTCCGGACAACGCCGGCGCGAACATCGTTGCCGAAAGCTGACCCCTCTCGCTGAGGAGCAAGATTCCGTTAACGGATTTTTACCGTGCGGGATGTCGGCCCTGATGCCCGCATCCGGCAACGCGAAAACTAATGAGAATGGGCTAAAACCCGACACCCTCGTCGTCGCTCCATGCGCTGACGCCCTGATCGCCAATGACTTCGGTGGGCAGGTCCTTTACGCCGGAGAGGAACCAGTATGAACTGTCGTCTAACTTTTTGGTCATCTTCGGTTGACCGGTGGCGGGATCGACACTGAGAAAATGCATGTCAAAGCCGCCGGGACTGTGTGCGAGATTTTGAATGACGAACGCATCAAAGCCGTGGTGTTTGCCTGCGTAACGAATGCTCCAATTGGTCGTTTCGCGGTCATGCGTCCACCGCATTTC
>JAYZEI010000009.1:0-7774 GCA_036337375.1 Planctomycetota bacterium
GATCACCGTGCCGCACGACAATCCCTGGAAATCATGGATGCAGCTGACCGCGCTTGATTTCTTTTCCGATGGCCGGCTTGCCGTGTGTACGCTCAACGGCGACGTATGGATCGTGTCGAAAATCGACAAAACTCTCGGCAATGTGCAATGGAAACGTTTTGCCGGCGGGTTGTATGAACCATTGGGCCTCAAGATTGTCGGCGACCGAATCTACGTAACCGGCCGCGATCGGATAACCCGCCTGCACGATCTGAACGACGACGATGAAGCGGATTTTTACGAGAGCTTCTATGCCGGAGGTACGCCGGGCTATGGCTATCATGCGTTTGCGTTTGAGTTGCATACCGACAGCAAAGGCAATTTTTACTTCGTCAAAGGAGGTCGCAAAGCTTGGGGCGGCGGTGACGATTACAATTTCTTAATCCGAATATCTCCGGACGGCCGCACCGCAGAAAAAGTGGCCGGCGGATTTCGGCATCCCAACGGGATGAGCATCGGACCGAACGACGAAATTCTCGTCGCCGACAACGAAGGCGACTCGATCATCAGTTCGCGCGTAAACCTAATTCGACCGGGCGGGTTTTACGGTTATGCTTCGGACAATTACAAAAAAAAGGACGTCGATCCGCCGCTCTACTGGATGCCCAAAAAAGTCGACAGTTCTACGGCGGGACAACTCTTCGTCACGGACCGACGCTGGGGACCGTTAAACGGTTTGATCGTTCACCTGTCGTACAGCAAGCTGCTGTTGTTCTACGCGACAATGCAAAAAGTCGGCGATCACGGCAACGCGGCTGCCGTGCAGTTCCCCTTCCGTTTTACGTCCGGCCTAATGCGGGCTCGAATAAATCCCCAGGACGGTCAAGTTTACGTTTGCGGGCTGAAAGGTTGGGACACGGCGGCAGTCGAGGAAGGTTGCCTGAATCGCATTCGCTACACAGGCAAACCGGCATATTTGATGCGCTCGTTTGAAGCGAGCAAAGACGGTGTCCGGCTCGGATTCACGTGCCAACTCGACAAAGACGCCGCGGACCCGGACAATTACAACATCGAACAGTGGAATTACAAATCGAAAAACCCGACTCCGCAGGAAGTTTTCATCGAGAACGTACACGTCGCCGCGGACCGCCGGAGTGTGTTCATCCGGGTGGAAAAACTAGCGCCCGTTGATCAAATGGAAATCGGCATGACACTGCGAGCCGCGGACGGGGCCGAGATCCGGCAGACAGTTTATGCAACGATAAATCGTTTACCGGGGAGCGAGTAACAGGCCAAGCTGCCGAAAATTCTGCTTTCTTGACCCGTGAAACCCCTAAAAACTAGACTATATTAACGATCCTGCCTACGCGCACTTCGACTTTAATTGCCAACCTCCAACCGATGGATCGCGCGATGATTAAGATAATGACGACCCACTCTACAATCCCTGTACTGCTGCTGACATTTTTCTCAGCCGCTTCGCTCCCCGCGGAAGACAAGGTCAACTTTCGCCGAGACATCAAACCGATCCTTTCTAATCACTGCTTCACCTGCCACGGCCCGGATGCAAAACAGCGCAAGGCCGATTTGCGACTCGACACGCGCGAGGTGGCCATTGAATCAGCCATTGAAGTCGGCGACTCCGACGCTAGCGACTTAATGGCGCGCGTCACCAGCAACGACCCCGAAGAGCATATGCCGCCACCCGGGTCGAATAAGCCCAGACTTAAGCCGCAGCAGATCGAACTGCTCAAGCAGTGGATTAACGAAGGCGCCACTTACGATCTGCATTGGTCATTTGTAAGACCCGATCGTCCGCAGCCACCGAAAGCCAAACAGGCCGACTGGGCCAAGGCGCCGATCGACAGGTTTGTCGCCGCCGAGCAGGAATCTCACGGATTCAAGGCTTCGCCGGTGGCCGATCGCCGCACGCTGGTTCGCCGTCTTTATTTCGATTTGATCGGCCTACCACCGACGTCCGCAGAAGTGAAAGCGTTCGAAAGCGACGAGTCACCCGAAGCTTACGAAAAAATCGTCGATCAACTGCTGGCGTCCAAACATTACGGCGAACGCATGGCGGTCTATTGGCTCGACATGGTCCGTTACGCCGACACCAACGGCATCCACGGCGACAATCACCGCGACCACGCACCGTTTCGCGACTACGTCATTCGCGCCTTTAACAGCAACATGCCGTTCGACAAGTTCACGGTCGAGCAAGTGGCCGGCGATTTGCTGCCCGAGGCGACGGTCTGGCAAAAAGTCGCATCGGGTTACAACCGCTTGAACATGACCACCCGTGAGGGTGGCGCACAGCCGAAGGAATACATGGCCAAATATGCCGCCGACCGCGTTCGAAACGCGTCAGGCGTGTGGATGGGCATCACGCTCGGCTGCAGTGAATGTCACGACCATAAATTCGACCCCTTCACTTCGAAAGATTTTTATAGTTTTGCCGCCTTCTTTGTGGATGTAAAAGAAACGGCGGTCGGCACGCAGGGCGGCGCAATTAAAGTTCCCGTCGGCGATCAAGCGGAGAAATTAATCGGCATCGAAAAACGTATTGCCGAACTAAATAAACAACTTGAAGGCGGACCGGCGGAGCCGCAGCTAAAACAGTTGCGCGAACAACTCGCGGCTTTGCAGAACGAGAAAAAAACGCTGGAGAATGGCGGGGCCAACGTGCTGATCGCCATGGCCGGCGCTCCCCGCACGATGCGGATTTTGCCTCGCGGCAATTGGCTGGATGAATCGGGTCCGGAAGTTCAACCGGCCACACCTGAGTTCATGTTCGGACTTGACATCAAAGACCGGCGGCAAAGTCGGCTCGATTTGGCCCATTGGTTTGTCGCGGCCGACAATCCGCTGACCGCCCGGGTGATGGTGAATCGCCTGTGGAAAATCTGTTTTGGCGAAGGTATCGTCACGACTCCGGACGATTTCGGTTCGCAAGGCGCTTTTCCCACACATCCGGAGTTGCTCGATTGGCTTGCCGTCGAGTTCTTGGAAACCGGCTGGGATATCAAACACATAATTAAATTGATCGTCACGTCCCGAGCCTATCGGCAATCGTCCCTCGTCACGGCCGACATGCGGGAGCGAGATCCCACTAATCGATGGCTGGCGCGGCAGCATCGCTTTCGCCTCGATGCGGAAATGGTCCGCGACAACGCGCTGGCGGTCAGCGGCCTGTTGGTGAAAAAAATCGGGGGCACCAGCGCGAAACCGTACCAACCGTCCGGTTATTGGCGACATCTGAATTTTCCGGGACGCGCCTACAAGCACGATAGCGGTGAAAATCAATATCGACGTGGATTGTATACGTATTGGTGCCGCACATTCCTACATCCAAGTCTCTCCGCTTTCGACGCCCCGACACGTGAAGAGTGTTCCGTCGCGCGACCGCGATCCAATACGCCTCTTCAGGCACTGGTGCTGTTGAACGATCCAACCTACGTCGAGGCCGCGCGAGTATTCGCCGGCCGCGTAACCCGGGAAGGCGGCGGTTCACCTAGCGAACGTCTGGCCTTCGCCTTCGGTGAAATTCTCGGCCGCAAACCGCGGGCTGCGGAGGAAAAGATATTGCTCGGATTGTTCGAAAAGCATCTCGCCCAATACAAAGCGGAGGCGGAGGCTGCAAAACAAGTCATCCAGGTCGGCGAATCGAAAGCGACCGAAGGAATTGACGCAATCGAATTAGCGGCGTGGACTTCCGTGGCCCGGGCGATTTTGAACCTACACGAGACGATTTCAAGATATTAGCGGAGGCTCAAAGGAGCGGAGGAAATAATTACCTTGAGGGTTCGACGCGGTTGGTGGCCGACTTGTGTGGCATTAAGCGGCGCGGCCGCCGACCGAAGTTGATCAGCACCACAACCGGTAGCTATTTGAACGGTAAACCTCACTGGAGGTTGAAAAGACTTGACGACCTAAAAAAAGACAAGTTTCGCTCGCATCACGAAACCACTATCTGAAATCGAAAGAACGCGGTCTGGCCGAAAATTAAAATTGAGGAAGCCATGAAACACCATCTCCCCCATTCCCCCTCTGCTTTTTTGCCCCTTCCGATTGCCCGCCGAGCGTTCCTCAGCCGCGCAGGCGCAGGTGTCGGGATCACCGCGCTCGGCGCGTTGATGAACCCCCGCATCCTATCCGCCGCACTGCCGACGGGCACGGGCGCCGTCAACCCGCTGCATTTCGCCCCGAACGCCAAGCGCGTCATTTATCTATGCCAAGCCGGCGGCATGACGCATTTGGAGACGTTCGACCACAAACCGAAATTGGCCGAGATGAACGGCAAACCGATGCCCGAGTCCTACACCAAGGGCCAGCCGATAGCACAATTGCAAGGCAAGAAGCTGACCTGCCTCGCGCCGCAACACGCGTTCAAACCAAACGGTGAATCCGGGCAGATGATCTCGACGATACTTCCGCATATTTCGCGAGTGGCGGACGACATCTGCATTATCAATTCCGCACGAACCGAGCAGATCAATCACGACCCGGCGCACACGTTCATGAATACGGGCACGTCGATTTCCGGACGGCCGTCGATGGGTTCATGGCTAAACTACGGACTCGGTTGCGATTGCGACAACCTGCCGGGTTTCGTGGTAATGACTTCGGTCGGCGGCGGGCAAAACCAGCCGATTGCCGCCCGGCAGTGGCACAGCGGATTTTTACCGAGCCGGTTTCAGGGCGTCGAATTTCGCTCCAAGGGAAATCCCGTGCTCTACGTCACCTCACCTCAGGGAGTCACGACCGAACGACAAAAGGATGTTGTCGATGCCGTGGCCGAGATTAACAGAATCCAAGATGAGGTTGTTGATGATCCGGAAATTGCCACCCGCATATCGCAGTACGAGTTGGCTTTCAAAATGCAGACGAGCGTGCCCGAGTTAATGGACATTTCGGACGAGCCGCAGAACATCTTGGATTTGTACGGCACCAAGGGCGGTGACGGTTCCTATGCGTCGAATTGCCTGCTGGCCCGCCGCATGGCCGAACGCGGCGTGCGGTTTATCCAACTCTACCACCGTGGTTGGGACCATCACGGCGGCATTAAAGGCGCCTCGGCCAACACCGCCAAACTGGTCGATCAGGGTACGGCGGCACTCATCCAAGACCTCAAACAACGCGGCATGCTGAAAGATACGCTAATTGTCTTCACCGGCGAATTTGGCCGTACACCGATGGCGCAAGGCAACGGTCGCGATCACCACATCAAGGGGTTTTCCATGTTCTTATGTGGTGGCGGCATTAAAGGCGGCATCACCTACGGCGCGACGGACGAACTCGGTTACAACGCAGCGGAGAACATTTTCCACATCCACGATCTGCACGCTACCATGCTGCATCTGCTGGGCATCGACCACGAACGATTAACGCTACGCTACCAAGGCCGCGATTTCCGCCTGACCGACGTGCACGGCAAGGTCGTCAAAGAAATTTTGGCGTAAGCGGCAATTAGAACGCTACGGTTTTCCTCCGCTGAAGTTTCGTTCGTTTCACACCGTTGCTATCTGCACTGTCGTTGTCCGGCTAAATGCCGAAAATTGTTGGTATTTTCGGCGGATGTGGCTTGTTGATTTGAACCGGTGTGGGGGGCACAATAGGTGCGGCCCCGACGTACTTGGGGCATCGTTTTCAACAAGCATCTTTTTCGCATACAGGATCTGACCATGCAGAACACTTCCGCCAGCCGTCTTCTGTTCCCAATGATCACTTTTCTGCTGATTGCAGGATTTGCCACAATGCAGCCAACCTCCGCCGCCGAAATCTTCACCCAAAAACCGGCGATCGAGGCGGCCAAATCGAAGACCAGCGTCCCGGCAGCGACGAAAGCGGAAAAAAAGGACCTGCCGAAGTCCCACTTCAATGGCGGCCCCACGGCAAAGTGGCTTTGGGCACCGCAGCCCGTTGAATTCTGCCTATTCAACAAACGCTTCGATGCCACCGCAAAAGCTGCGCACTTGATCGCGGCCTGCGACAATCAGATGACCGTTTTCATTAACGGCAAACGTGCGGCTAGCAGCGACACTTGGGAGGCGGCGGTTAAGGTGGATGTTACCAAGATGATCGTCTCCGGCCAGAATCAGATTCTGGTCGAAGCCCGGAACCAAGGTGGACCCGCCGGTTTTGTCTTGAAACTCGTATTGACGATGGCAGACGGCACGAAGAAATATGTGGTCACCGACAAATCGTGGCGGGTGGCAACCAACAAAGAGGCGACAAACGGGTCCGCGGCGGTCGAAATCGCGTCTATGGGAGCCGCACCGTGGGGCAACGTCTTCGCGCAGGCGGATATCTCGCTCGTCAGCGCCGCGGCCGATCGCGACTCATTTAATGTGCTGCCCGGCTTTCAGGTTGAACTGCTTTACACCGTGCCCAAGGGAGCGCAAGGCTCGTGGGTCAGCAACACCTTCGACGAAGAAGGACGGTTAATTGCCAGTGATCAAGGCGGCAAGGGTCTGTACCGCATTACACCCCCCCCGATCGGCGGTGAGGGTGAAACCAAAGTCGAAAAGCTCAACGTTGCTATGACTTCGTGTCACGGCCTGTTGCACTACTTCGGCAAACTTTATTGTTCGGTCAACGGCGGACCCGGTAGCGGCTTTTACGTCCTCGAAGACACTAACAACGACGACCAGTACAACAAAGTCACCAAGCTCAAAGCGTTCCAAGGTGGCGGCGAACACGGCCCGCACGCCGTACGGCTCGCGCCGGACGGCAAGTCGATGTACGTGATCGCCGGCAATCACACGAACCCGCCCGAGAATTTCAACCACAGCCGCCTGCCCAAGAACTGGTCCGAAGATTTGCTCCTGCCGCGTCAGTGGGATGCCCGCGGCCACGCTCGCGGCAAACTCGCGCCGGGGGGCTGGATTGCCAAGACCGATTTGGAGTTCAAGACCTGGGAAATGGTGAGCTCCGGTTACCGAAATGCGTACGACATGGACTTTAATGCCGACGGCGAACTGTTCGCCTACGACGCCGACATGGAATGGGACATGGGCACGCCCTGGTATCGCCCGACGCGCGTCAATCACGCCGTGAGCGGCAGCGAATTCGGCTGGCGGAGCGGCACGGGCAAATGGCCCACGCACTACGCTGACAGCCTGCCGGCCATTGTCGACATCGGCCCCGGCTCGCCGGTTGGCGTCGAATTCGGTTACGGCACCAAATTTCCCGCCAAATACCAAAAGGCGTTGTACATCCTCGACTGGACGTTCGGCACGATGTACGCCATTCACATCGAACCGGACGGCGCGAGCTACAAAGGCATCAAGGAAGAATTTGTCTCGCGCACCCCGCTGCCGTTGACCGACGCGTCGGTCGGCCCGGACGGGGCGCTCTATTTCACCATCGGCGGTCGCGGCACACAGTCCGCCCTGTACCGGGTGACCTACGTCGGCGACAAATCGACTGCACCGGTCGATGCCAAGGACAAAAAATTCGCCGATCTCCGCGCGTTGCGGCGGCGGTTGGAAGCCTTGCACGGCCCCGGGCCGCGCGACGGCAAAGCGCTCGAATTGATCTTCGCCAATCTCAACCACGCCGACCGCCACATCCGCTACGCGGCCCGACTCGCGCTGGAACACATCGATGCCAAGTTGTGGCAGGATCGCGCGATAGCGGAAAAAGACCCCCAAACCCTGATCAGCGCCTCAATCGCTTTGGCTCGTCAGGGCGACAAGGGGCTGCAGTCCAGGCTCGTCGCCGCGCTCAATGCGGTCGATATTGCCAAACTATCCGAGACACAACAACTCGAACTACTCCGCGCCTACGCCCTCAC
>JAYZEI010000010.1:0-5233 GCA_036337375.1 Planctomycetota bacterium
TCATGGACCCAGTGTTTGTATTCGCGGAAGGGCGTGTTGGAGACGTTCGCCCAGGCCTGACCGTAAGCAATGTACGTGTCCGCCGGTCCGGGCAGAATGCCGGGGCCCTGAATCACGGGAAAGCCGTCGCGTGTCTGCTTGGGAATCATGTCCCGCTGCAGCGTCTTGGGATCCATGGCCGCCAGCGGAGCTGTCGCGGGCCGCGTCTTCCACTTGCCGCGCGAGCCCCGGCCCAGGCCTTCTGCGCAACCGCCGTTGTCCTGCAGAAACATGACTAAGGTGTTGTCGAGTTGTCCATTCTTTTTCAGCGCTGCGACGATACGGCCGATGCCCTGATCCATGTTGTCGATCATCGCCGCATAAACTTCCATGTTGCGGATTTCCCATGCGCGGTTTTTCACCTTGTCCCAGACCGCCGATCGGGGCGGTGAAGAAAGTTTCGCATCGGGATTGATCACGCCGAGCTGTTTCATCCGCTCGAATCGCGCCTTGCGGGTCGCCGCGTAGCCCGAATCGTATTTGCCTTTATATTTTTTGATGTCCTTATCCAGCGCGTGCATCGGCCAGTGCGCCGCGGTGTAGGCCACGTAAATAAAGAACGGTTTTCCCTTCGGATTCTCGTCGATGAACCGTACTGCGTGATCGCTGATGGCGTCGGTGTAGTAATACTGATCGGGCTTGTATTCAGGATCGGCATACGGCGAGATCATGGTGTTGTCACGGGTTAGTGAATTCGGATCGAAAAAACTGCCCGCGCCGTGAATCGTCCCGTAAAAGCGATCGAAACCGCGCTGCAGCGGCCAATTATGTTTGGGGCCATTGGGGTCGGTGTGCCGCGTGACGTGCCACTTGCCGGACATGTACGTGCGGTAGCCTGCGGTGTGGAGCACTTCGGCGATTGTCCGGCAATTGTTATTCAGGTTGCCGCGGTAACCGTCGACGCCGTTGTCGGACATCATCCAACCGACACCGGCTTGGTGCGGGTAGAGACCCGTAAGTAAACTGGCCCGCGTCGGGCAGCACCGCGCGGTGTTGTAAAACTGCGTGAACCGCAAACCGCCGGCCGCCAGTCGGTCCAGGTTGGGCGTGTCGATCGCGCTGCCATAACAGCCGATGTCCGAATACCCCATATCGTCGGACATCATGAGAATGATATTGGGCCGTTCGTCTGCCGCGGCCGGAGCCGAGGGCGAATAAATTACCTGAATGATCAGGGCGACGTGTATCGCAACCAGTATCGTTCTCCCGGGCAGCAGTTGAACATGGAGCGGGCGACGAATGTTGGCCGCAGCTTGAGCGAGCGAGTACAGCATGATGTATCCTCTTTTTGTTCTATAGGTGTGTGGCGTTCGATTTGTTTTTCGCCCGCCTTGACAGGCGAAAGACGAATGCATGGTCCGATCGGATTTTACAGCGATTTCAAAAACTTAATCAGTGCGTTGCGGTCTGCGGCCTGCATGCGGCGAAATTTTTCTTTCGCCGCTTCGGCTTCGCCGCCGTGCCACAGGATGGCTTCTTCGAGGCTGCGGGCACGTCCATCGTGAAGAAAGGCCTCGCCTCCGCTAACACCGGAGGTGAGGCCGATGCTCCAGAGCGGCGCGGTTCGCCATTCGGAACCGCTGGCGGCGTTTTCGTTCAAATTGTCAGCCAGGCCGGGTCCCATGTCGTGCAGCAACAAGTCGGTGTAAGGCCGAATCGTCTGGCCCCGCAGTTCGGCAAACGGATAGTGTGCGCTGGTGGTCAGCTTTGGCGTGTGGCATTTTGTGCAGTTGGCCTCGGCGAAAAGTTGTTCACCGCGTGCGGATGCGGTAAGGTCGCGGCGGGCACTGACGCCCAGCGTGGCGATGTACCGCGTCATGTTTGCCAGGTCGGTGTCGTCTAATTCCGGTGGTGCCGCGGTTGATTGGCCGTCAAGTTTTGGAAAAACGGTCGTTGTCACGCCCATATCGCTGTTCAGGGCGTTGGCGATCTGGTGGCGGAGACGGGCTTGTCCGGCTTTGAATCCGAAACGCCCGAGACGAGGTTGGCCGGTCTCAGGGTCATGCACAATTTGCAGGCGTCCGGAAATTCCATCCTTGTTCGTGTCGTCCGGATCGGCCGCGGCAATGATGTCGCTCTCGCTTATCGCCTCGAGTAACCCGAGTCCCACGAGTTGAGGCGCGAGCCGCACGGAAAAATGCTTGGGAGCGGCGCCCTGGAAGGCATAATGGGGCTTCCGCAACGAATATGCCGCGCCGTCGGCATACTTTCCAGGTATCGTCGAGTAACCGGTCAGCGTGGCGGTCGCTTCCGGTTCGCCGTCGCCGGTTTGAGGCTGAAGCGCCGAGCCCAGCTTCGAATGCGGCGTTCCCTTTACGTCATCGCCGACTTTCACGACGGTTTGATACATCGGCGCGGCGACGGCGGGCGGCAGCGCTCGCCCGTTGTTGATGTGGCAGGCGACGCAAGCGCGAGCGACGTAGCGCGGGCCGAGTTTTCCGGCTTGCTGTTGATAAGCGGCATTCTGCCCTTCCGAGTGCGAGCCGTCGCCAAAGTCTGTGTGGTGCAGTCTGCGACCCAGCATGAACGCCTGTCCGCTCACCGGCGCAACGTTGGTCGCCATCTGTTTGAGGCGGTCTTTCGGTTCGTCGGAGTATTGATACGGTAACGTTGTGAGCCCGCCAAGCCAGGCGGCCTCGGGCAAAGGCACAGAATCGAGTTTTTCGCCTTCGCCGTGCCACGGAACGATGCCACGTCCGACGACGTAGAGTGCCGCCGTGCCGTAATAAGCCGTGCGGCCGTTCTTCGGCGATGCCAGAAACGAGCTGAATTCAAACTCCATGCGATCGCCGTTTGTTAGCGGGCGTCGCTCCCGAGGGTTGTAGTTGATGGTTGTCGAATAGCGATTTTGGGCGACCTCCTTCACAATGGCATTGTGGTGATACTCGGCAACGGTGCTGATGCCGCGAAAGAAGCAACGGAAGTTGGGGCCGTTGAGCGGCGTGAGCGAAGTAATGTTGACGGTCACGTTCTTTCCGCCTTTCGCCACACGATCGACGATCTCGATCGAGAAAGTGCGCTCTTGCCAATACCAGCTCAAGTAGTGATCGTACGCCCTGAACATCGCCTCTCTCGCGTGCCGGTCGCGAACGCGGTCTGCAACGCGGGTGATCAACGCCTCGGAGGTGTGTTCCTGTGTTGCCGGTTCCAGAGTCGTGTTGGCGTCGAAAAGCGGAACGACCTCGGCGGCTTCGCCCTCGCCCGGTTCGCCCGCGCCCGCGGCGCAGCAGCCAAGCGTGTATGGAATTGCGAGACAAAGAATTCTAAGCATGTTTCACCGAGGTAAGGCCGGCCTTTCGTTATGATAGTTTGTCGGAGTCGACGGTTGTATGGGTAGGAGCACCTTAAAAAACGGATCGCCGCTCATCAGCTTAAAATCGACAGCCGTTTGTCAATCCCGCCGGATCGGCGTCACTCAAAACAGCTGTCTCGCCTCCGAGCGGATTTTGCGGGCGGAGTCTTCCACATCTTTCTTGAGGTGTTTCCTCGCTGCGGCGCGGCGGCCACGGTGCAGAGCCCGGGTCATTTCGAATTGGTCGGCCGGTTTGACATTTTCAAAGAACTCGATGCGGTTGCCCGTCTTGGCGGCAATGCAGGCGCCGTCGCGTAGAATCAAGCCGCCCGTATGAAACGACGGAATACGCGGGCCGGGCAAAACAATGCCAATCAGGTTCAGCGGGTCGGCTGCGGAAATCGCCACCCATTCTTCGGGGTTGTGATTCTCGCGGGCGTCACGCAGTCGGCTGACGGCTTCGTCGGTCGCGTATTGTTCGCCGCCCACACCCGAAACAAATCTTCCACCGCGTATCTGCCCTCGTAGTTCCCGGCGGCGAAGCACTCCGACCAGTTCCCGCCACGGCGGTGCCGCGGATTCTCGGATCAGTAATTCACGAAAGATCACACCGTAGCGGAGCAAGAGCTGTGCGCACCAACGTTCCAGGTAATCCGGCCGTTCGACCGGCGGCAGTTCTCCGGGAAACTGCGACCAGCGGCCTGCTGCATTTGCTGTGGCCGCGTTCGCTTTCCGGCCGCGTCGGCGGCGCCCGCTGGCGCGGCGTTTGTCGATGATGGCCCGCACCGCGGCGAAACTGTCAGAGGTGACCAGCCCCAACGTGGCCAGTTCGCGTAGCGCTTCTTCAAGCTGCGAGGGTAACAGGTCCGTCAGCGATTCTAACTGCGTGAAGAACAGCGCCCCCCGCTCGCTCAAGGCGTCGTAGGCGCTCGCTGCCCCCCCGCGAAGCGTGCCGTCGTACGCTTCTCTCGCGGCCGGGAGGAGTGCGGGCAAGTCCTCGCGAAAGGCTAGTGAAATCGGCGCGGTTCGCGTCAGCATCGCCATACTCGGTCCGTCACCCTCGCTGCGGCGCGGCGGTCGCAGACGGCCCCACATCAGTTCGCCCGACAGAAACAAGTTGTCGAGCCAGGCGGGATCATACCCCCGCACCCGCGTCTGGATCAGTTGTGATTCCCAACCGCCGGCCGAGGCTTCAAATCCTTGCAGCATGTCGACCACTTCGCGCAAACCGGCCGGCCCGCCGCGATGCTGTTCGCAATTGAGTCGGTGATAGCGGACCAAATAGCGAATGAAGTCTGCCGGTTCAACCGGCTTGATTCGTTTGCGGAGGCCGGAAAGCGTCAAGCGGTGAATTCTCGCCAGCAGACGGCGGTCGATAAATTGCGTATTTTCCTGTTCCGATTCATGATCGGATGCGGTGAATTGACCGCGGAGGACGACCCCCTGCCCCTCCAGGGCGTGGAGCCCTGCTTCGATATGCAAGCTCTCCAAGCTGAGATGGGATGCCAGTTCGTCGGCCGTTGTGGGGCCGCTGTGTTGGATGCGGCCGCGTACCAGTTCAACGACCGCATCCGGCGTTTCCCAATTCCGCTGCAATCGCTCGGGCAGTTGAACGGACGGTTCGGCCGTGGCTTCCCGGTAAATTGTCTGCAACAGCGGCCAGTTTTCCGCCGCCGCGTAGAACGCGCCGCCGCCGGCTCGAACGATCCGGACGGCGCGGCGGTGAGCGACGAGTTCTGCCAGCCAGGGGTTCCATTCGTCCAACTCATCTTCGCGGACGGCGACTAGGCTGTTCAGCGCGTCGTGCAATTCGTCGGCATCGCGCACGAGCGGCCACGCTTCGGCGGCGACCTGCGTAACGGCGTTTGCATCAAGTTTTGTCAGGTCGCGGAATTGCTCGGC
>JAYZEI010000011.1:0-3280 GCA_036337375.1 Planctomycetota bacterium
TCCGGCATCGCTCGGCACAATCGCTCGCTCGCCCGATTCAAGCTCTTTCAGCGCCTCGGTGCGGACGTCCAAACGTAGATCGGCTTCGCGGGCTTCGGCATCGGGACCATGGCAGGCGAAACACTTGCTTGCCAATAAAGCGCGAATCTCACGCGAGTAGCTGACCGGGGCGGTATTCGAGGGTCGTTCCGCGAGACCGGCGACCGGATCACAAATCGAGACCGTGATGAGGAGGGTCAATCCGCAGCATAATCTGCGAGCAACCGTGCGGTTGTGGTTATTGTAAAGGCACATAGAAGGCGGGAAACGACGAAGGGACGCGGAAACTCACAAGCCGAATCTCCATTATAAATAAATTATGAGTTGACGGATTAGCAAATCATCCCATCAACAGGCGGCCAAGTTCTGTCGTTGCTGGCAACCGAACGAATGGAGCCAAACTCAAAACCGGCAGGTTTTCCAAGAAAATCTCGGTTGTTTACGCTCCAAATTCGTGTAAGCTGTCTAGTTGGTTCTAGTTACGCGCGTCTGGTGCGCACAAACGATCGAGCGGTGCCATGGTACTCGATCCCAATGCCGATAGTTCTGACACGTCTCCCGACTCTTCGGGTGGCGGTTCGCCTTCTTCGGAGGACACGTCCAAACCAGTGAAGACGTTGAAAAAGGCGAAACTGCTGTCGACACCAGAAATTGCGGAGGGCGAATCCAACGAACGTCCCGCAACGGTATCGTCCGGCCACGCCCAACCACTGTTGGTTTCGCAACTGTTAGCTTCGGGCAATACTGTCGAATCGGTCCAGGAGCGCATTCTTCAGAAAGCGAAACAACGGGCACGAAAACAGACGGCGGCTTCCAACAACGCTGACACGCCGGTGAAGGCTTCGAAATCGAGCCCCACATCTGCCGGAAAAAGACAGGCCGACGAAGAGGAACAGGCCGAACCCAAAGAGTTTCACTGGACCAGCGATTATTCCTGCTGGAGCACCAGTCTTGTGGTTCACATGGTTCTGCTGGTTGTGCTAGGTCTGTGGGCACTGCGCGGCATCGAGAGCGGGCAAGAAACGTCTATTTCTTACGTCGAGCCCGACCTGGAAGAAGAAATCGAGCTTGAGGAAATCGAACTTGAAAAGGAAACGCCCGAGATTGAACCCGAGTTCATTAAGGAAGCTGAGTCAGAGCAAGAGGACGAGGTTCACAATGCCGAAGATTTAAACGTCATCACAGACGCGCTGGACGACCTGGATGGCGGCGAAGAAGTTGCGAACCTGGAAGAATCGACCGAGGTGGCCGCCGTGTTCGGCGGCGCGGACTGGTTTGGCGAAATTCCCGTACCGGCTGCCAAGACTCCCGGCGCAGGCAATGCCAAAGCAAACAAGGGTGGCGAGGGCACGGGCCAAGGAACCGGCGGAAAAGGAACCGGCGCTGGTGGACGAGCCGCACGGCGTAAAGAGATTGACGACCCGTACGACTACGAACCGACGATCGAAAGATCGCTGGTGTGGCTGGCCAGACACCAGGTGTCGGACGGTGGCTGGACATTTCAGCACCACCTCACCAAGTCCTGCAAGGGCCAATGCGGCAATCCGGGCAACCTCGGCGGGGCACGTTACGCCGCGACCGGCTTGGCGCTGCTTCCATTCTTGGGCGCCGGCTACACACATCAGGAAGGGCCTTACAAAAAACAGGTGCTTGGCGGCCTTAAGCATCTGATGCGGTCGCAAACGGCGGACGGCGGGTTGTGGGGGCCACAAGGCAGAATGTACGGCCACGGAATCGCCACGTTGGCATTGTGCGAGGCGTTCGCGATGGCAAAGGACGCCGGCCCCAATAGCGATGCGGGCGACATCGAAGCCCAAATGGCCTTTAACAAGCAACTGGGCCGCGCCGCCATGCGGGCTGCCAATTACATCAGTGCGGCTCAGAGTGCTAACGGCGGTTGGCGGTACAAACCCAAAGAACTTGGCGATACGTCGGTGGTCGGCTGGCAGGTGATGGCGCTGAAAGCCGCCAAGGACGCAGGGCTGGCGTTTAACCAGAACACACGACAAGGTGCGATCGCCTATTTAAATCGGGTGCAAGCCAATCTAGTCGGTGACCAACACTACGGCATCGTGGGCACCGAATATTTTTATCAGCGCGGCAGCCACAGATCGCGAGCCACCAGCGCGATTGGCATGCTATGCCGCGTTTACATGGGCCTGCCTGCTCATCATCCAGCCGTGATCGCCTCCACACGGCGGATGTTGAATAACGGTCACGGCGGGGGTGACATGTATTTCAAATATTATGCCACGCAACTGATGCACCAGGCCGGTGGCGATGTGTGGAAACAGTGGAATCAAAGCGTCGGCGGACACCTCAAGGGCAGCCAAGCCCACGGTGGTCATCTCGAAGGAAGCTGGTACTTTGCCGATGACCCTCACGGATCGGGGCCCGGCGGCCGTCTTTACTGCACGGTTCTCGCATTGTTGTGCCTCGAAGAGAATTATCGCCATTTACGGATTGCCGACGGACACAAGACAGACGAGGAACTCGAAGAGAAATTGCTCGAAGAGCCCGATAAGAAAAAAGAGCCCGCCGCAGACGCGAAAAAGCCCGGGTAGGAAACCCGGGTAGGAAACATAGCAGCGGGGCTTCTCTTCTCCCTTTCCACGTTGGCGCAAGACGCATGCTCACGTTGAAGATCGGAATCCAGACGGCCAGCCTCCGTTTGCCAATTCGTAAAGCTCTCCAGACTGCTGCGGAACTGGGCGTAGACGCCGTCGAAATCGACGCTCGTAACGAACTACAACCCGGTGCCGTCTCGCAAACCGGACTGCGGCAGTTTCGCAAATTGCTGGACGATTTTAACCTGAAAGTCAGCGCAATCGGCTTTCAAACGCGTCGGGGCTACGATGTCGAAGAAGACCTCGACCGGCGCGTTGCCGCCACCAAACAGGCCATGCAATTAGCGCACGGGCTGGGCGCTGGGGTTGTCGTCAATCAAGTCGGGCCCGTCCCGCCCGTTTTGACCGACGAGGAATCAGACGACGACGATCGCCGCCGCTGGCGACTGTTGGTGCAGGTGTTAACAGACCTGGCCCATTTCGGCCAACATGCCGGCGCATTGCTCGCCGCCGAAACCGGCACCGAAACAGGTGAAGACTTAGCGCGACTTTTGGCCGTTTGTCCGGAAGGCCTGATCGCCGTCAACCTCGACCCGGCCAACCTAATCATCAACGATTTCTCGCCCGCTGAAGCGATCGCTGCGTTGGGCCCTAATATCGCCCACGTGCACATC
>JAYZEI010000012.1:0-20956 GCA_036337375.1 Planctomycetota bacterium
GACTTCCGGCGAGTGCAGGGCAACCGTAACCGTCGAATTCTTGCCGTTGATGAGTACCGTTTTGACTTCCGAGGCGGAAACCACGCGGTCCAATACCTTCTGCGGCTTTTCAAACGAAACGACCTGAACTTCCTTGCGATATCTTTGTTTTTGATCAGGACCTTTCGTGACCGTCTCTCGGCGAAGAATGCGAGGCTCGACGTCGGCGGAAAAAAGGACTCTGACTTCTTTCTGTTGATCGCGATCCGCGACTCGAAACGAGTGCTCGCGGCATGAAACCCGCCGACCGCCAACCACGGTATCCTGTTCACCAAGATCCTGAGCAGCCAGTTCTCGGCCCACCGGTTCGCCGTGAACACCGAGCGAAATCATCTGGACCGGGGCAATGAGCGTTCTTCCGCCGACTTCAACAATCGATTCGATCTTCAACACCACCGTCTTACGCCGGACGGCCACCAGTTGAACCATCTCCTCCTTGACGATCGTGCTAACGACCTTGCCGTCTTTGTCCAATGTGTCGGTCGTCACGCGGGCGATCCGCCACGCGCCCGGCAAAAAACGCCCCCAGCCGTGGCTCTTGATCGAAATTTCCGCTGCGTCCGCAACGGGGGCCGCGGCCTGCAACAAGAACAGCGAGAAATTCGCTGCGACCACCAAAGCCAAACAATTCAACCGTAACACTGTGGCCCTCACCTGCTAACTCATAATCGGACGCGGTACGCCTGGCTCCATTCGAACCCGCCCGCGACCCTGAAGTCATAAGTGTTGGAGTATAACAAACCGACGCTGGATTAGGAATCATCCACCTAAATCAGTTGCCGCCTCGTTCGGTTGGGTCACAAATTGTGTTTTTTCGTGGAAAACCGGCGACTAAATACCGCATTGAATACCGGCCCGCAGCTCGGGGAGGAAATGATCATAACGGTGTTCTGGAATGCGACGTTCGTCATTTGACAATCAGAAGTATGCCCGAACTATTGCCGCCCGAATTGTCCGCTCCGGCAAACAGTCGCGGCCGGCCGGTGCCGACCGCTGGGCAGCCGGCCACATGCCGATCGGCTGCCACTGGCACCCGCGGAGTCCATTACGACTTCGATAAGGCCTCGACCGCGTTGACGATTTGTTGATCCTGGCGGGGCATGACCGAACGAAGGTCGAGTAGAAACTGGGCATTGCAGATGCGGCCCACTACCGATGGCGAGCCGCAACGTAGCTGAGCTGCAAAGCTATCGAGGCCTGCCTTGGCAGGCTCCAAAGCGACACACCAGGTAGGAATCTCCTGAGAGGGCACGGAACCGCCACCCAGGCAGGCACGATCTTCGACCGGTTCGGCGGCGGCGACCGCTGCACAGGCGGCTAGCTGCGGCGAGAGACGTTCAGCGCGGTTCTTAAGATTGTCGATCGGTGTCGAGACGAACTGCATCAACGGAATTTCCCGTTCCGCACGGCGCGGATCGCGCTGGATCTGCAGCGTCGCCGCCAGAGCCGACAGCGTCAACTTGTCCACGCGTAGTGACCGCATCATGGGATGTTTAGAAATCTTTTCCAAATATTGGTGCCGGCCGACAATGATCCCACATTGCGGACCGCCCAACAGTTTGTCACCGCTAAACAGGACAACGTCCGCGCCGGCTTCAATGCTGCGGCGGGCGACCGGCTCGTGGCTGACGCCATACTGGCTCAGGTCGAACAAAGCGCCCGATCCAATGTCGTCGATAACCGGTAGTTTATGCGAGCGGCCCAGGGCAACAAGTTCTTCCAGGCTGACGGCGGCCGTGAAGCCGACGACAACGTAATTGCTGGTGTGCACCCGCATCAATCCAGCCGTCTGTTCGCCGACCGCCGACGCATAGTCGCGCAGGTGCGTTTTATTGGTGGTGCCGACCTCGCAGAGCGTCGCGCCGCTCGTTTGCATCACGTCCGGCAAACGAAAACTGCCGCCGATTTCAATCAACTGACCCCGTGATACGATCACTTCGCGGCCGGCGGCCAACGCCGCCAATGTCAACATCGTCGCCCCGGCATTATTGTTGACGACAGCCGCCGCCTCGGCACCCGTAATTTCACACAACAGCGATTCGACCGCTTCAACGCGTTGAGATCGTTTACCGGAAGCCAAGTCCAACTCGACGCTGGCGTAATCGCGGGCGACCTTGATCATTTCTTCAATGGCGGCTTCGGCCAACGGCGCACGGCCGAGCCCGGTGTGGAGCAAGATTCCCGTCGCGTTAATCACGGGGCGAAGTTTGGGCGTTTCGTCGATCATGATCCGGCGGGCGATCCGTTCCGCCAGCTCGGTCAAGCCCGGCAGGCCGCCGTCGCTGGAGTCGCGAGCATTGGAACGCAAATCGTCGAGGACGCTCCGCACGCGGCTAACCACTACATTGTGACTAAGCCGCTCGACAAGCGGCTTCAATGGTTTGCTTTCGAGAAGTTCGGTGACGGACGGAATGCGACGTAGAACATTACTCATTTTTTTGCGCCTCTGCTATCTAATCGAAACTACCACTCAGCGGCGGTCGCGTCAAATCGGCACTAAGCTCAAAAGGGCCGGGAACAGACCCGTCTCAACCCTCTCCAAGCGTTCGGATTACCTCAAATGTGTTTGCTACGAAATCGGCGTCGCGTACAATGGACTTTATTGATTATCGTGCAAAGCCCCGACTAATGACCAGAATCATTCCCGCTGCGTTGTCCTTCGTTATCACGCCGATAATCGCTGCGTGCGCGAGTGCGCAGTTGACGACAACGCTTCAGCTTCCAACGTTCGGAGTCGCGGTTGACGCGGGGGGCGTCTTGGAGGTCCAGGCGTTCCCCGATCCCAAAGGACAACTCCGCGCAAAGCGGTTGGCGGCGGCCAAAGCGGGGCTCGATGCGAACATTCAGATCAAATCAAAGCTGCGCAAAGTATCGCTTGTCCGGCTCGAAAGGGCGGTGCGCGAACGTATCGCTGCCGGAAAACCGCTGGATTCTGCGGTGCAATTTCTCGCCGGCCTACAGCGGTTGCAGTATGTGTTCTGCTATCCCGAACGAGGCGACATCGTTATTGCCGGGCCGGCGGAAGGATGGATGCCCGATGGTGCCGGCAGAATGGTTGGCCTGACGACAGGAAAGCCCACACTGGAACTTCAAGACCTGGTTGTCGCCCTACGGATGTTTCCGCCCGGCAAGGCCGACCGGCCATTTGTCGGTTGTACGATCGACCCGTCCCGAGACGGTTTGGCACGGCTCGAAGCCTTCCAAAAGACCATCCCGCGAACCGTGTCGGAACGACTACGGGCGAGTGTTGCCCGTAAAATCGAACAGGGAACCCGCGACGCGCTGGGCATGTCAAACATCCGTGTATTCGGAGTCTCAGCAAACACGCATTTCGCCCGCGTGCTGGTCGAGGCCGACCATCGAATGAAGAGAATCGGCATCGGTCTGGAACCCCCACCGGTAAGGATGGCAACATTTGTAGGAACGTTACGATCCGCAAGAAACGGCACGCTGCAGCGGTGGTGGTTTCAGCCGCACTACGACAACATCAAGGTAACAAAAGACCACTTGGCCCTGGAATTGGCGGGGCAGGGTGTGCAACTTTTGGCGGAAGATCTGGCGATTGCCGCCGATGGAGCCCTGATCAATCCCACCGCACGGGTGAATCCGGCGAGCCGCCTGTTCACCACCAGTTTTACCAAAAAATATCCCGAGATCGCGGCGGCCAGTCCTGTCTACGCGCAGATGCGGAACTGTATCGACTGCCTGTTGGCAGCAGCCTATTTACAGCGCGAGGATTTCTACGGCCGCACCGCTTGGCGGATGTCCACGCTCAGTGACGAAAAAGCGGTGCCAACGCAGGTTTTCGCCGCCCCCAAACAAGTTGCCTGCAACGTCAATGTCGTTTGGAAAGGAAGTCGTCTGCTGTCGCCCGCAGGCGGCGTTTCTATCCAGCCACATCTGGCGCTGGCCGAAGAGCGAATCCAAAACGATGCCGACGGCAAGTTGGGCAATCGCTATCAAACGCTCGGCAACGCAGTTGAGAACGGCCGCTGGTGGTGGGACTGACCGCAACCGGTTCGCAGCACGGTTCTCTCAGGCACGGTTCTCTCAGGCACAAGGTGTTCCTAGTCGTCCGATTCCGGTTCACGATCGCGGGCGATGGTAAAGATGATCGGCAAAACACAAAAGGCAACCACCGACGCGATCAAGATCGTCGCAAAAAGTGAAGAAGATCGCCAGATCGCCACCAATCCCACAACGACCGTGGTGGCCAACAGCATCGAGGCAAACGTATACCGCCGTATGGGCGGTGCCGGCGCACCATCAGCCGCGGCGCCGGGATCGCATCCACAACTGGAACAGCGAACGAGGTCGCCTTCGACGGTCTCGGAACAACTTGGACAAGTCCACATGAACGGATCGTATGATTCTCACAAGGTCGATTACGAAGCAAGAAATTATTCTGCGGTCTCCCCGCGATTACCGCCTTTTAGTTTGTTATCGCCTTTCAGTACATCGTTCAGAAACTCGATTGCCTGCGGCAGCGCTTTTTGACTCAGAAATGCTGCTATGTGACCGCTACCGTTGAGCAGCAGAAGCTCCGACCTCACCCCCATCTGCTTAAGTTGGTCGCGCATTCGTGTTGGGCTTCCCTTGGGGACCAAGACATCGATGGCACCATGGTAAAAGAACATCGGTGGATCGTCCCTGGTGACAAACGTCAACGGCGACGCAAGCCGATACACCTCGGGGTTCTGACCCCGAGTTTTTCCCAGCCAATACGCGAGTACCGGTGAGTTCGCACCAATCCAGTTGAAATCGCACGGCGCTCCCCCAGCAACCACAGCCTGTAACCGGGCACTCGGACGGTCGGCACCGCCGGGATTGGTCTGCGCGGGATCGTCCGCGGTGCCCAGCAGTGCGACCAAATGACCACCAGCCGAGTACCCGTAGCCACCGATTCGTCCCGGATTGATTTTATACTGCCTGGCGTTGGTTCGCATCCAACGCAGCGCCTCACGGCAATCTTCGATCTGTGCGGGGAATTTGTGCCTGGGCGCCAGGCGATAGCTGATGTTAACGACCGTGTATCCATTTTCAGCCAGGGCCTCTGCATCGCGATGCATATGCCAACGCTCGCCGGTCCGCCAGGCTCCGCCGTGAACCATGAGGACACCGGGAAAGGGCCCGTCTCCCGGTGGAAGATAAATGTCGGACTGCAATTTTTCTTCGCCACGCTCGGCGTAGGTGACTCCACGTTTGATCTGTGGTTTGTTCTTATCGTTTGGCGCCGCAAACGGATCGGCCGGCGAGACCAAACACGGCGCCGCCACCAAGAACAGCAGTGGGCAACAAATTCGAAACAATACTTGCTGGCAATTCGTGGACATCTTTGTCCTTCCCATTCATCATTCGATTCGTCAGCGACCTGAATTAGTCTCTGAGGTCTACGCTTACAGGTCCAGTCCGGTTACACCGCTTTTTCACCTTCGTGGGACGCATTCCTCGACATTTTGGTGTTACGGGCGACTCTGATTAGCATGGAATCGAGAGATCAAATCCTTTTTCCCTGCCCGGTTTCATGCACCTGTTAATTATCATTCTCTTGGTTGCGGCGCTCTACCTAGGCAGAGACGGCAGTACGTTTTGCACGCTGTCCGCAGATGTGCGTCTTGTGTGCACGGTGGCGGGCATGGGACTGATCCTGACGTTTGCCCGTATGATCTGCACGACTGTTGCGATTGCGATTGATCGCAACCCTTCCGACTTGAAACGATGGCTAAAGCGGTTTCAGTTCCTGCGCAGATGCCACACGGCAATCTGGTTTACCGTCACGGCGCTCGTTATCTTCGGGTTGGACTGGCCGCAGTTGGTCCGCGGTGAATGGGGTTTGGCCTCGTCGTTTCTGATCGACGACTTGTTGATCATGTTGCCGGTGTTGCTCCCTTTATTCTTGTCCTGGAATACATTCTATAGTGTCCACCGAGCAACGCAGATTGCCCGAGCGAGAATAAACGGCAGGCCGCCGGTGATCTCCCGCCGCAGCTCATTCGTGGGAGTTCAGTTTCGACACTACCTTGGTTTGATCATTGCACCGTTGCTGATCGTGTTGGCCTGTTACGACACCGTCCAAAACTTCGCGGCCCCCCTCGGCAAGTCGTGGCAAACCGCCTGCGAACTCATGTGCCTGCTGGTCTGCATCCTCACGTTTCCGGCGATATTGGGCTTGGTTTGGCGAACGACTCCTCTGCCCGCCGGGCCGCTTCGTGACCGCCTCGGTCAGGTCGGCGAGGCGATGGGCGTAAAGATTCGGAAAATCATGATATGGCAATCCGAAAACATGATTACCAACGCGGCGGTCACAGGATTGTTGCCCACCAGGCGGTACGTTTACCTCAGCGACGGCATGCTGTCACGTATGGATGATGACCAGATCGTCGCCGTTTACGCCCACGAATTAGCGCATGCGCGCAATCGTCACGTGTCGCTGCGGCTTACCGCACTGCTGGCAGGAGGCGCCGTCTGGCAGGCCTCGCTTAACTGTACGCAGCTGACGCAGGGGCTCGGATTCGCCTACAACACCATCCTGTTGACGCTTGTCGCAGTCGGCCTTTTAGCCGTCTTCGCGATTTACTGCCGTGCTTTGGAACTGCAAGCAGATCTCTGTGCCAGTGCCGGGGGCCGTACGGAGGCCATCGCCACAGCATTGCTGCGTCTAAAGTCGTTGGCCGGCGACGGGGAACATGGCTGGCTACACCCAACCGTCGATCGCCGCGTCGCCATGATCCGAACTGCAGCACAGTATCCCGCAATCGCAGTGCAGTTTCACCGCCGCCTCGCTCACATCGCGGCCGTTTGGATTTTGATCGTGTTACTCGGCGTCGCCTGGTGGTGGTTGCCCGCGTAACCGGCGCTTGCGATTCAGCCGATATAGCCGGACGCTTCGTCCGATTTTTCCATTTTACTAGGCGGAAATAGCCCCTGTAGACTTTTGACTCCACCGATATTAACAGGGCAGCGCTCCCGCCCGCGATCGGCTTTTTTTCGCCGGCCAAATTTGGCTGTTAGATAATTTTCAAGGTAGACGAATGTCGGAATCCGCGACTGGCAACGAAGCGCGTGCTCTACTGCATGACCGCTGCGCCAACGTGCTGGCCAACAATCCCTATCTGACGAAACGTGGCGGTGTCGAAATATCGACCGACGAAGGACGAGTCACTCTGCACGGCAAAGTGCATACGTTCTATCAAAAACAAATGGCGCAAGAAATTATCCGCCGCGTGGATGGCGTGACCGAGATCTCCAACCAACTGGAAGTCCACTGGTCCTAATAGCGTGCACTGCCGCTACCGAGGCTTAGAGGGCAACGTTCCACGCACGGCATCGCACCGCAGCACATAGCGAGGAAAACGGTCCTCGAGTTGGAACATCCGCAGAACCTGCTGGCTGTCCTGCCGCAATCCGCTCAACCGCATAATTCCACCGTTGGCATGAACCCTCTTGTGCAACAGCACGAGTTGGCCAAGCAATGTCGAATTGAGCTGTTCGACCTCGTCCAACTCCAACACGACGCGGTTAACTAAATGCCGATCCATTAAGCTCCAAATGTCGCCGGCCAGTTCCTCTTGTGGGCGTGTTTCTCCATCGCCTGACCGCAAGCCAACGAACAGCCAATCCGGCCCCCGCTCGACGAGGTAGTTCCAGCGCACCGCCTGTACAGAATGTCCATTCATCGATCAAGCACTCCATCTCAACTTTCTGTTGGCGCAGAATTGCGTACGAACAAGAGAGCCCAAATCCTATTCGATCTGCACCTCGCCGCCAAGCGGCTAGCGGCAGGCCTAGTCGCCCCCTTGATTTCAGCGTGCCATTTTTACAGGATAGGCGACCTTCTGTTATCAAAAGACAACCAAGTTGTGCGTACTCGCCAACGTGAATGCCGTTCAGTGAGTCACCACAGTTACCCTCAAGGAGTCCATCATGTCACGAGCCGGAGCCGTCACCTTCAAGGGAAATCCGCTTACGCTAGCCGGTAAAGAAGTTCAGGCCGGTCAACCTGCACCACCGTTTATTTTACACGCATTTGAGGACGGTGGCATGAATGCGATCACCGTCGATGACGTAAAAGGAAAGCCGACGATTATCAGCGTTGTCCCATCGCTGGACACGCCAGTGTGCCAGGTTCAAACGAAAAAATTCAACGAGGAACTTGCGACGCTGGGCGATCAGGTCAACGCCTTGACGGTCAGCCTCGACTTGCCGTTTGCCATGAACCGCTTTTGCGGCGCGGAAGGCGTCGAGAATCTGCGATCGGCCAGCGACTATCAAGACCGCAACTTCGGCAACAGCTGGGGTATGCTCATCGAAGAATTAAAGATTCTCGCCCGCGGCACATTTGTGCTCGATGCAGACGCCCAGGTGATCCATGCGGAAACAGTCGGTGAAGTTACCGAAGAACCCGACTACGAGGCGGCGCTATCGGCCTTGAAGGGATTGCTGTAACCGGCAACAAAAGTTCCAGCCGAGTTCCTTTTTAGGTCGTGCCGCGTGCGAGCGCGGCTAGATTGTTTTTGTCGCTGGGCGGGTTGTAATTTTGGCCTTTACGGTGATCTCGGCCATCGGTGTGTGTTTGCACCGCGGCGCCGTAAACGGTCTGCTGTCAAATCCCAGACGTGCCTGAATCAGGCAGTCCTCGCAGGAAAGCAGCACCAAGTGCGGGGCAGCCGCCGCATTGCTTGCAATCGCGTTTGCCGCCGGAGTACCGAGCGTCATGACTCGTCGGACTCCGCGTTGATGCGATGTCACAAGACCCGCCGCAACCAACAACGGGCGGCCCGTCGGCGTTATGGCCGCGGGCTTTCAAAATAACTCCTAAACCGTCGCAGAACGGGACGTTAGTATAAGTTGGCCGGTAAATACGCAGACGAGGTTAACGACCCACCTCAAAGGGTTGGATAAGTGAGTTGCACACTCGTATCGGTTATACCGAATGTTTGGGCGACTTACTTACAAACCATAAAGTCACCGCGTCACCGCTGCCTTTGCACACGTATTGCTGGTCAGCTTGTTGGGCCAGGGCGCTTCGATTGGAGTCGGTCCCAACGAAATGCCGAATCGGAATAGGTGCGAATAACTGCTTACCCCGCAGATACCTCATCGCATCCCGCTATAACCCGCAAACTTTCCTCGTTCTAGCCTGCCCAGCACACGATGACAAACCGTAGAGGCCAAAGTGACGATCGACGACGTCGCGTGCTTACTGAAGACGCCGTCGGTCAGCGTAGGAAGTCCACGATCGACAAAGAGGTGACCAAAGCCGACGGCGCCCGCTACGATCCACAAGTGCTCGATCGGCAGCTGCGGTTGTCGGATCTCGTGCCCCGCGCAATATGGATCCATGTCCTTCTGTTTTTTGTTGCCTTCACGGTCGTTGCCGGCTTGACTGTCATGCACCGTGTCAGTTTAGAACATCTGTCTGCTGGCGAGTCCGTTTTTAGACTCGAAATGGCCGGCAGTTTGGCAAACTGGTTTTCGTCCATCACGCTGTTTTCGGCGGCGGGAATCGCGCTGATCTGCTACTCGCTCCGCCGTCATGACCAAAGCGATTACCACAATCAATATCGTGTCTGGCTGTGGTCGGCAGTACTGGCAGTCCTGCTCAGCCTGACCGCTAGCAGTTCGTGGCACGAGGCGGCCGGCGCACAACTCGCGCACTATACGGGAGTAGGACAGTCAACCGCAGGATTCTACTGGTGGTTCATTCCGTGCATTTCAATCGCGGCTGTTACCGCGTTCCGGATGTTGTTTGAATTGAGTGCTTCCCGACTCGCGACCACCGGCGTCCTCGGCACCATGGCGGCGTACAGCGTCGTCCTCGGTTCCCAATTCGGTTTCAACGGTGGCCTGGATCCCGCCACGGTTACGCTCGCCGTCGAAAGTTGCTGGATCGCCGGCCACCTACTGATGCTGTGCAGTTTTCTTTGGTATGCGCGACACACGATCCTGGATGTGCAGGGACTAATCGCGACTCGACCGGCTGTCAGCTCCCACAAAAAGCTGAAGAAAAAATCAAAAGCCGCAGCCAATGCGGACGTATCGCATCAGCGGCGGGATGCAAAACATACTACGCTGCCTGCTCTTAAAAAGAACCGTAGCGATGTCGAACCCGACATGCCAGCGACCAAACAGTCGATGCGACTGCTGGAAGAGGCAAAACTGGAGCAAGAACGATTTGAAGACGAGGATGAGCGACTCGCTAAGCGGCCCTCGCGCAAACGCCAGCAAAAACCGTCACCGGACACGCATCAAAGCGACGAAGACATTCGGAAAATGTCGAAGTCGGAACGAAAACGGCTCCGCAAACTCAAAGCGCAACAACGCCGCGCTGCGTGAACTGGTGGCCAGCTGCCGGCGGTAATTGCCCGTCGTTTCCTTTTAACTACAGCGGCAGCCCGGGGATTGTCGCGACCCGGGCCCTCGCTTAGGCTTCGGGACATCGGCCACCGGCCAATGTCCACAAAACTCTGGCAACTGTCCACTGAGCTCTCAATGGTCCGCACTCGATTTGCCCCCAGCCCCACCGGCTATCTGCACATTGGCGGCGTTCGTACGGCGCTGTTCAACTGGCTGTTCGCCCGCCAGCAAGGTGGCCAGTTCATCTTGCGGATCGATGACACCGACCGGCAGCGCAACGTCGAAGCGGCGCTGAAGCCAATACTGCACGGCTTTCGCTGGTTGGGAATCGATTGGGATGAAGGCCCGGAAGTTGCCGGGCCTCACAGCCCGTACTTTCAATCGCAGCGGGCCGACCGATATCGCGATGCCGTTGAAAAACTACTGGAAATCGGCGCGGCGTACCGCGATTACGCCAAACCCGAAGAAGTGCAGGCCGAGCGCGAATCGGCGCAAGCGGCGAAACGCTCGTTCGTTTACAGCCGCCGTTGGATGGCGGAAACACCCGAGCAGGCTGCTGCCTACGAGGCCGAAGGCCGACAGCCGGTCGTCCGCTTAAAAATGCCTGCCGACGGAACGTTTGTACTGGATGACCTGGTCCGTGGCCGAGTAGAGTTCGATTGGGCCGCCGAGCAGGATCATGTCATCCAACGTGCCGACGGTACGTACCTTTACCATTTGGCGACAGTTGTTGACGATCACGCCTTCGAGATCACCCACGTCATCCGCGCCGAAGAACATCTGTCTAACACTCCGCGCCAAGTTTTCATTGGCGATGCGCTCGGATACAACCGCCCGCAGTTCGCGCATCTGCCGTACGTCGCTGAACCCGGCAGCAAGAACAAGCTGAGCAAACGGAAGCTGGACAAATACCTGAAGAACAGGGACTTTGCGAAACTCAACGAGCACGGCGTTGCTATCGCCGAGGCCGTCGGATTAGCGACGACTGCGGACACCTTCAATCCGGTCATCGTCGATTTCTACGAGCAAGTCGGCTTCCTGCCGGAGTCACTGGTCAACTATCTGCTGCTGCTCGGCTGGGCGCTGGACGATCGAACCGAATTTTTTTCCCGCGAACAGATGATCGAACAGTTCTCGCTGGAAAAAGTGAACAAAGCGCCCGCCAGCTTCGACCCGGCCAAGCTACAAGCGTTTCAAGACCATTACATGCAAAAGTTGGATACCAAAAAGAAGGTGGCGATGGTGTTGCCTTTTCTCCAGAAGGCCCGGTTGGTCTCCGATCCGCCACCGTGTGAAACGGGGCCGAAACTATCGCGGCTCGTCGACGCTGCCGGGGATCGCATTAAAGTAGCCGGCGACATCCTGGACTATACCGATTTCTACGTGGACGACCAATCGCTGCGGCACGATGAAAAAGCCCTCGAAAAACGTTTGCGCAAACCGGGCGCCGCCGACCTACTCCGACGCTTTCGGGATCAACTCGCCAGTGTCGAACCGTTCGACACCCAGACGACCGACGCGGCATTGCATGCATTCGTCGAATCCGAGGGCATCAAGATCGGAGACATCATCCATGCGCTGCGGGTGGCCACGACCGGCAAGAGCGTCGGCATCGGGATGTTCGAGACATTGGCAATCCTCGGCAAACAGTCGACACTGGCGCGAATCGATCTGGCGTTAAACTTAGCGTGAACGAACGCCGTGGCGATTGGGTCAACAGGCTCCGGCAGTCTGGCCCGTACCGCTCTTGGCGTGCGCGACGGTTAGGCTAGAATCTCACGACGCGCTACAATGGCTGCGAAACAGGAAAACACCGAAATGCCCAACGACGATCGCCAACTGAATTTCATTCAGCAGATCATCGAAGAAGACAAACGCACCGGAAAAGTTGACGGCGGCGTTCATACGCGGTTCCCGCCGGAACCGAATGGGTACCTGCACATTGGACATGCCAAATCGATCTGTTTGAATTTCTCGCTAGCCGAACAGTACGGCGGCAACTGCAATCTGCGATTCGACGACACAAATCCAACCAAGGAAGATGACGAGTACGTCAAGTCGATTCAAGAAGACGTAAACTGGCTCGGATTTGACTGGGAAGACCGGCTGTTTTTCGCGTCGGATTACTTCCAGCAACTTTACGATTGGGCCGTCGTACTGATCAAAAATGATAAAGCGTTCGTCTGCGACTTAAACGGTGAAGCGATGCGCGAATATCGAGGGACGCTCACCGAACCGGGCCGCGACAGCCCTTATCGAGAACGATCGGTCGAAGAGAACCTCGATTTATTCGGGCGGATGCGGGCCGGCGAATTTCCCGACGGCAGCTGCACGCTGCGGGCGAAGATCGATATGGGCCATCCCAACCTGAACATGCGAGATCCGGTCATTTACCGCATCCTCCACGCTCACCACCATCGGACGGGAGACGCTTGGTGCATCTACCCGATGTACGATTTTACTCACGGCCAGTCCGATTCGATCGAGGGCATCACGCATTCGATCTGCACCTTGGAATTCGAAGACCACCGGCCGCTTTACGATTGGTATCTCGACGAATTGGACGTTTATCACCCGCAACAAATTGAATTTGCGCGGTTGAATTTAACGTACACCATCATGAGCAAACGGCGACTGCTCACACTCGTCCAAGAGGAACTCGTATCCGGCTGGGACGATCCGCGGATGCCGACGATCTGCGGACTCCGTCGCCGAGGCTATACCCCGCAAGCAATCCGCACTTTCTGCGAGCGGATCGGCGTGGCGAAATTCAATAGCACCATCGAAATCGTCCAACTTGAAAATGCCATTCGCGAAGACCTCAATCGAAATGCCCTGAGAGTGATGGGCGTGTTGCGACCGCTACGGGTGGTGATTGAAAACTATCCGGAAGGCCAGATCGAAGAACTCGACGCAATTAACAATCCCGAAGACCCCGCCGCCGGCACCCGCAAAATCCCCTTTTCGCGGGTGCTGTACATCGAACAGGGCGATTTTCGCGAAGATCCTCCCAGAAAGTTCTTTCGACTCGGCCCGGGCCGCGAGGTTCGACTGCGGTACGGATACTTCGTCACGTGCCAGAATGTCGTCAAGGACGAGCAGGGCGAAATTATCGAATTGCGCTGCACGTACGATCCCGCGACGCGAGGCGGCAGCGCTCCGGACGGACGAAAAGTAAAAGGCACCATTCACTGGGTTTCAGCGGCGGCAGCCATCGACGCCGAAGTGCGGCTGTACGATCACCTATTCGTCCAGCCCGACCCGCACGATGTCGAAGAAGGCCAGGACTGGCGCGACAACCTGAACCCCGACTCATTTGAACTGGTAACGGCCAAAGTCGAGCCCAGTCTCGCCGGCGCCGCGCCGGGCACGCGTTTTCAATTTGAACGCAACGGCTACTTTTGTGTGGACAGCCGGGACTCGTCTCCGACGCGATTGGTCTTTAACCGCACGGTCACGCTGCGCGACACCTGGAAGAGAATTGAAAAACGAACACCGTAGTTTGGACGCAGCGGTGAAAGATATCTGTTCGGCTCGGTCGATTTTCAATTGTGAATAAAGTGCCGGCCGGATCCAAACCATTGACCCTTTGACGGTCGGCCAATTCGCACCATAATTGCAAACGACGCCTGATTCGTCCCCTCCATTCCATGAAAGGATGTTATGCCACTTCTCGTCGTTGGATCGGTTGCGCTGGATAGTATCGAAACGCCGGACGATAGCCGCGAGAACGTGCTGGGTGGATCGGCGGTCCATTTTTCTTATGCGGCGAGCTTCTTTTCGCCCGTCAAATTGGTTGGTGTTGTCGGCGAAGATTGGCCGGCCGAGCATACCGACTTATTGAACGGACGCGGCATCGACACGAGTGGCTTGCAAGTGGTCGACGGAGGTCAGACGTTCCGCTGGAGCGGTCGATATGAGCCGAACATGAACGACCGCGAAACGCTCGAGGTTCATCTGAACGTGTTCGAAACGTTCGACCCCGTGCTTCCCGAACCTTACAAACGTTCCGAGTTTCTGTTCCTCGCAAACGGCTCACCGATCGTTCAAATGAAGGTACTCGACCAGGTCACCGGCCCCAGGCTGGCCGTTGCCGATACGATGGACCTCTGGATTAATATCCAGCGCGACGAATTACTGAAGCTGTTTCAGCGGATCGACGGATTGATGATCAATGACGCCGAAGCAAAACTGCTGACCGGCGAAAATAACCTGGTTGCCGCGGGTCGCCAGATTCGCGAAATGGGGCCCAAATTTGTCGTCATTAAAAAGGGCGAACACGGCGCCATGTTCTTCAGTCAGTACGAAACTTACGTCATGCCGGCTTATCCTACTTCCACGGTGATCGACCCGACGGGGGCGGGTGACAGTTTTGGCGGGGGCCTGCTCGGCTACCTCGCCGAACAGGGAAATTTCGAACCGCAGACGCTTAAAAAGGCGATGGCTTATGGCGTGGTCACGGCCAGCTTTAACGTCGAAGATTTCAGCCTCGACCGCATGAGACAAATCACGCGCGACGATATTGATCGGCGACTCGACGAGTACCGCAAAATGTTGACGTTTTGAAAGCGCGAGGCTCGCCGGTAGCGGGGCTGGGGACCGGCTGGGAACTTGGCCTCCTGCGCCATCCACGCACCGCTGTTTTGCGGCCCGTCAGCCCCGAAAATTCCACTGCCCCGAAAACACTTCCTCGGCCGGCCCGGTCATGTAGACGTGATTGTCTTCGCCCCATTCAAGTTCCAGATCGCCGCCCCGTAAATGATTGACAATCTTCCGCTCGGTCCGGCCCGACAACACGCCGGCGACACAAACGGCGCTGGCACCGGTACCGCAGGCCAGCGTCTCACCCGATCCGCGTTCCCAGGTCCGCTGACGGACTTCCGTTGGCGAAATCACTTCGACAAACTCGGCGTTCACCCGCTGGGGAAAATCCGGGTGGCGCTCGACTTGTGGGCCGAGTCCCAACACCAATTCGTCCGTCGCTTCGTCGACAAACGTGATGCAGTGCGGATTGCCCATCGACACGCAGGTCACGCTAAGCGTGCGGCCGGCAACCATCTGCGTGCCTTCCACAGGCAACCGGCAATCGACCACCGGATCGCCGGGCAATGTCGTGGGAATCTTTGCCGCCTCAAGAATCGGTTCGCCCATATCGACGCGGACGCGGCAGACGGTGTCGCCATCCATTTCTAATTCGAGTTTCAAAACACCATTACCGGTCTGCACATCCAGCGCCGGCTTACGTACGTGGCCGTGCTCATAGACATACTTGGCCACGCAGCGAATGGCGTTGCCGCACATTTCCGCTTCGGACCCGTCGGCGTTGAACATCTGCATCCACAGATCGACCTCTTCGCTCGGACGAATCAGCACCAAACCGTCGCCACCCACGCCAAAATGGCGATCCGAGACGCGCCGCGCGACCTCCGGAAGATTGTCGGGCACCGCTTCCACAAAGCAATCGACATAAATATAGTCGTTGCCGGCACCGTGCATCTTGGTAAATCGCATAGCTCTACGATTCCTGTTTGTCGTAGCCGAATTCGCGAAAACACCGATCGGATTATTGAATCCTGGCGACTTCAGCGCCGGTCGATTCTATCGGTCTACTCGCGCTTGGGCAACAACTGCTCGAACCAGTTGGTTGCCTGTCGCAGAGGTGAAGTGGCCGCACCGGCCGGCTGTTCTAATTCGGCTTGCAATCCTTCTACTGCCCGCCGCACGCCGGGCAGTGCTTGACGCGCCGTCTTGGGATCGTCAAATGTCCCGTAAACATAAATCCACACCAACTGCTTGCCGGCCAGACCTAACACGGGCCGAACTAGTGGAATGTTTTGCTGGCCGTTCCCCATAATTGGATGAAAAATCATGCGGATGTTTTTGTCCAAGTCCATCTCTCCTTTACCAAGCAAGCTGATGGCATCACCGTAAAAATTAATCTCATCGAACAAGATGTGATTGCCGTCGATGCGATACTTGATATCGCTGCGGGAGAACGCTTTTGAATTTGGCGGCTTGACGGTCAGAATCTTGAACAGCGACAAGACCAGCGGCAACTGCCCGACGTCGCCATCGCTCACCCGTACAGTTCCGCCACCCCGGAACGTGTGCGCCCCGCGAGTGTTCCCCTGCAGCCGCAGGTCAGCGACGATGCGGCCCTTCAAGTCCTGATCGGTCGACAGCGATTCTGTCGTCAGGCGTTGCATATCGGCGTCGACGAGCTGCGCGTTGACTTCGAAATGCGGTATTTCGGCCAAGGTCACTCGACAATCCGCCACCAGCGCACCGCCGTACAACCGGGCTGTAATCCGCCGCGACGATTGGCCGGGGCGGCCGGGTTCGGCGAACGCACCCATTAGTATCTCATCATCGCTCAGCAACAACGGACCCTGCACATCGGTCACTTGAAAATCTTTGTAGACCAGGGAATCGACGTCGATCCATCCTCGCGACACCGACTTTCGTCCGTCAAAACTACCGACCAAATGCACGCCACCGTTAATCTGATCCAGGACGATGGCCGACTCCATGCGGCCTTGAAGTGTGTTGAATCGCATGTCCCATTTGGACTTTACCGGCGATCGCGGTCCGGCGATCTGGCTCAACGTCAAATCGCCGGTCAAATTGACCGGGCCGGAAAAATTCAGTGCCGTCAGGCGATTGCGGAGGCCCGCCGGAATCGCGCTGAGCAACTCTCGGTCAACCCGCAACCGGTCGACCGCAATGTTGTTTAACTGCAAACTCCAACCACCGTCCTGGCGAAATTCGCAAACGCCGTCGGCTGCGAATTGCGATCGTCCGTGGACTGCCGTGAGTTCTTCAAAATCGGCCCGACCGTCGCGAAACACCATCTTGCCGCGTAGATTTTCCATGCGATAGGGAAAGAACTCGGGCTCGACCTCGATGCCGTTCTTCGACAAATCCGCTTCGACGACGAGGCCCAGTTTTTTCGTCGCCGGCAAGAACCGAATCCGGCTTATCAGATTGACCACGCCGTTCGGTTTGATTTGCCGCCAGACGTTTTGAAGGTGAGCGGGCATTGAATTGCGCAGTTCGTCGTCCAACGGAATCGATTCCGCGGCCAGCTGCATGGTCACTTCCGGCCCGGCGGCAGTCGGATCCAACCGTCCTTGGCCGCGAATCGTCGCCGAATCATTCGTGCCGATCAGATCCTCGAATACCCAAGTGTTGTTGATCCCCCTGAGCCGGCCGCGAATTCCCTGAATGGGATAAGGAAACGGCTTGTACTGAACCGAGATATCCTGCAAATCGACGACGTATTGTTTTTGCCAGTCGGTGTCCGGACTTTCGCGCTGACTGATCAAATAGCCGCCAACCGTTCCCTCCGCTGCAAACGATTCGACGACGGCACGAGTCTTTGCCGGCAACGCCTGGAGCAACCGGTTATCAATGGGCAAGGCGGCCGCCTTGGCGACAAAGCGCCCCGTGCCGTCGGGCCCGGGATCGGTGACCTCGGTGGAAATCTCGACGGGCCGACCCTGTGAATAGGCCACCATCTGCGATTTGACGACGTTGTCCTTGTAGTTAACCGTGCCGCGTCCATGTTCCAGCCGATACGGGAACTTGTAATATGTAAACGACACATCGGTGCATTCAACGTTCAGGTCCGGCTTCCACCGCTGCCCATCAAAGACCAGCGTCGCTGTTGCATTGACTTCTCCGGCCGGCAGAAATTTATTCCATGCCTGCTGCCACAAAGCCGGCATGACGCTAACGAGCTGCTGCTCGAGGACCAGGCGTTGTGCCTGAAGGTGGAGTGATTTCGGCGCCGCCTCGCCAAAGCCTAATTGTTGGCCGCGAAGCCAAAACTGGGTTCGGCCGCTCCGCGCGGTTAAATGGTCGATGGCGATCCCCTCGTGGGTAAAACGCATCGAGCCACTGACATCGGCCAGGGGATACGGCAGTCGTCGATCATCGATGCGGCCGCCTTGTATTTGCGTTTCAACGTCAAACCAATAGGGCTCGTCACGGGCCGCATCGTGGTCGATCCGAAAGTTGATCGAGGCTGTGGCCCGCACCGACTGCAACGGCTCCAACCACTGGGACACCGGCACCGGTAGCGATTGCGTTAAATCGGGTGAAATGACCAGGCCGCCGACACGGCCGCCCAGCCTCCACCGCTGCAGCTTTGGTTCGAAACCGCCTTGCACCTCGATCCGTCCCAACAATTCGCCGGACAGAGAACCCTCAACCCGATTCCACATCTCCGCACTGTCGGCGGCGGCCGCCTGTGGAGTGATCGACAGATTGACTTCGCGGAGCGTAAAGGTACTGGAAGGGTATTTCAACGGATCGAAAATGACCACCGTCGCATTTTCAATCGAAATGTCACGGCCGCTGCGGGAGGACGGTTGTTCGATAAATAGCTTTTGGATACTCCAGCGGCCATCGCGCCGCCGCGTCGCGCGGAGCGTCGGCCGTCGCACAGTCACCCGGCGGACATCGATATTGCCGCTGACAAGATCGTGAAGATCCGCGCGGCAGTCGAGAAAGACTTCCTCGATGTGGGCGAGTTCCGCAACCGGCCCGCTGGCACCTCGCTCGGACAGCGAGAGCCCCCGCAGCACGATGCCTTCGCCTTCGATCCGCTCGGCCGACTGCAAGCGGACGTCCAACTGCGGATACCGCTCGGCCAATGTCATTTCGACTTTGGCCCGGATCTCGTCGTTCAGCGTGTCGCGAAAGTACCAAAACCCGACCAGTACCGCGACAATCGCCGCCGCAATGCCCCATTTGAAGAAAAACCAGCAGACACTGACCAGTCGTGTGACGATGGTGCGAATCCTTTCGCGAACGAACCCGGCGCCGGCGGCATCGCGCGTGCAAAACTTGTTACTCTGGCTGCACTTAGGCGCCGGCGGGAGTGTACGGGCAACGTGGCAATTGAGTCAAGGCAACTCGGCCGCTCAAGCGGCCCCTGAATCCGCAGTTACGCCGTCACTGCGGTTTGGGTTCGCTGGTTTGGGTTCGCTGGCTTGGGTTCGCTGTTGCCGGGCCGGCTGCCCGCCCCATGTCAAACCTCTCCGATTAGGCAAACCGAGCATCCCGCAAAAACTGCGAATTTCATCGTGGAAACGGCAATCTAGCAAGGGGTTTGGTTACATCCGGCAACCAAGTATACTCATGGCCTGCGTTTTGAGAGCATTGCTATCAGCCAGCAGGAAATTCACAATACGGCTCGGCACTACTCCAGCGGTCCAGGTGCGAAAAGGTCGCGGCCTGTTCGGTCCCTTTCGTACGGCGGAGCGTGCTGTTAACCAACCTCGGCTATTAACCCGGAGAATACGGTCATGGCGGAAACGGTTGCGAATTTAGACAACGAAAAAAATGACAAATTAGTGTTTTGGGGCTGCTTTATTGCGCTGATTACCACGGCCTTCGCCTTTATTACGCGGGCCTTCCTCATTAACGGCCCCACCTTTTGGAAGGGCGATTTCGGCCTCAACGACGTGCAGGCCGGCGAACTGTTCGGAGCCGGCCTGTGGCCGTTTGCCATCAGCATCATCGTCTTCAGCCTCATCATTGACCGCATCGGCTACCGGGTAGCGATGTTCTTCAGCTTCATCTGCTATGCCATTTATTCGGCGCTGGCGCTTTCGGCCTACGCCGCCATCAATCCCGGGGGAGAAGCGCTGGCGGGAAAAGCACTGGCCGACGCTCAAACGAAGGGGCTGAATCTACTCACGATCGGCTCGATCATCCTGGGCCTGGGTAACGGAACGGTCGAGGCATTTATAAATCCGGTTGTGGCGACGATGTTCAGCAAGAGCAAAACGAAGTGGCTGAACATCCTGCACGCCGGCTGGCCCGGCGGACTGGTCCTGGGTGGCATCTTGACCATCCTTCTGGGATCCCAAGCTGCCGACGACTGGCGTATTCTCATCTACCTGATCGCCATTCCGGCCGTCGTTTACGTATTCATGCTGTTCCGGGCCGAGTTTCCCGTCAACGAACGAGTTGCCGCCGGAACCAGCTACCGGGAAATGCTCGCCGAGTTCGGTATGATTGGTGCGGGTATTGCCGGATTTCTCATCTTCAAAGAGTTGGGCGGCAAATTCGGTTGGTCCGACGGAGTCGTCTACGGTCTACTGGTTGCCTGCATCGTTGCCTATGGACTCTATTGCAGATCTCTTGGAAGACCGCTGCTGCTGTTCCTCTGCGTGGTGATGATGCCGCTGGCCACGACAGAACTGGGGACGGACGGTGCCATCACCGGAATCATGGAAGGGCCCATGAAGGCCGCCGGTTACAACGCGCTGTGGGTCCTTATTTACACCTCCGCCATTATGACCGTGCTCCGCTTCTTTGCCGGACCGATTGTCCACAAGCTGACGCCGCTCGGTCTGTTGGCCACCAGTGCGGCCCTGGCCGTACTAGGCCTGTTTTGGCTATCCACCGCCAGCGGCATGCTGGTGATCTTTGCCGCCGCCACGCTCTACGGCCTCGGCAAGACCTTCTTCTGGCCGACGACCCTGGGGGTCGTCTCCGAGCAGTGCCCGAAAGGCGGCGCGCTCACACTGAACGCCATCGCGGGCATCGG
>JAYZEI010000013.1:0-18977 GCA_036337375.1 Planctomycetota bacterium
TGAACCGCCAGGGAATTCCACAAGGCTTCATTACCATGTCTTCCGGCCACGGTGGACGAGCAAGACAAATGGCTTCGCCTCTTTCGTGGACTTCTTTCACCGGCGTCAAGGACATTGATCAGCCGGCATTTCAAGCTCGCCTCGATGAATTGTTTATGCAGTACCCCAACACGAACATTGCAAAAACAGCTGCCGATCGTCATGTCAAGGAAGTGGAAACGTTCGTCAAAACAATCATCGCAGCTGACAAGCAAGGCGCAGATTTATCCAAGGCTGCACCGCTCGCCGGCCCGCCTTTCCCGGAGGCCGGTAAAAACAGTACCGTCAGGTCGGACATGATTCCGACTTACGCTTACAACTGGTGCGTCAGCCCGATGACTCCAATGGCAGTTGCCGGCGTGATCTGGATTCCTTCAGAGAACAATATTGGATACACACCCGCAAACTATGCGGCTGAACTGGAAATCTACGCAAAGAGCCTGGCAGGCACCTATGGCCTGGACAAATTACAATTTATCTACGCCCAGCCGACAGATTCACTGGTCGAGGGCATCACGGCCCCTGAGATTTCAGGCACTGGGAGTATTACGTTCGCCTCATGGCCAAAAAGCTTGAAAGATCTTGCTATCGAGATGGCCAAGCTGGTTGAATAATCGGCTGATCATGACAACCTTTGCCCAATTGAGTTCAGATCAAATCATCCGCGATGATCTCAACCCAGAACTACACGCGATTCTACAGATTGTTATCGCAGCCAGACGATCACTGCAGTGCCATTAACGATCACGCGTTACCGCGGTGGATTCGAATGAAGGGTCAAATATCGCTGTTCCGCTGCTAACGACTGGGTAGAATGAAACGCAATATGAGATTCTATTTTCATATTTCGCTCACGGTGATACTGCTCGCCTGCTGCTTCGAGAAGTCGTTGTCGGGGCAAGGTAATTCGCCTCATCAACTGCCTTACCAGGTGGTCTATTCCGACGGGCGGACGATCGAGGGCGCCCAAATTCAAAGGGATCATTTTTTTGCCCATGGCCAATCCAATACCCGTCTCGATGACCAGTTGGTCTTTCAACCGAACAAGAATGTCCGCCTGATCCGAAATCGTCAAAAAAGAATACTCCGCGAAGGACCCTACATCGAATTCGTAAACGGAGACATTCTTCCGGGGCAGGTCGAAAGTGTCGGAGTGGCCAATTCGGGACGGAATATGCCTGATTACCTGCAAGTCAGATTGTCCGCTCCGCTGAAGAATCATGGCGGCCCGAATGATTCTCTGATCAATGTCCGAGCCGAGCACGTTGCCCGGTTGGTGACCCGTATGCCCGAAAACGGTTCTGCTAAATCGGGGTATATCTGGTTCAAGTCAGGCAAGTCTATTGTGGCCAGGTCGATTCGCTGGCGGCCCGATGAAGTCCAGGTTCTGACGAACGAAGGCCTTCAAGCAATTCCGATTCACGACGTTGCTCAGTTGCACCGGCCCATCAAGGAGAGGATCCGTTGGATGCTGGCCGGAAAAACGGAGATAGGGCTTGATTCCTTAGGCCATCAGGTGATGTTTCGAACCGTCAACGGCGCGTGGCTGACGACATGGGAAGCAAAGATGGTGCGGCACTCGAGTCCGGGGACCGTGATACAGCCTTCCTGGGCCTTAGATAGCATCATGCTGGCGCCCGAAGATATCGTTGAGGTTCTTTTCCTTCGGCCCAATGAGATTTCGCTTGCCGCTTTGCCGGCCGAAACTTTGGTGAAAAAGAATCATTTCGAAAAATGGAAGTGGGCTCGTAATCGCAATGCTCGAGGCGGGCGTCTTGATTCAGGGGATCGGGACAGTCCGATCGGAGTGGGAATGCATGCCTATACGGCAGTGGCTTTTTATTTGCCGCCTGACGCTCAATCCTTTTCTTCCTGGTTGGGTCTCGATCGCAGGGTAGGCGATGGAGGATGTGTGCGGGCATCCGTCCACGTAAACGATCTCAAAGGTGAACCGGTCTGGCAAAGTGATTTTTTGCAAGGGGGCGACCCCTCGGTACGCGTTGGCCCCCTATCGGTAAACGATCAAAAGCGATTGGTTCTGGTTGCCGATTTCGGCCACCAGGGACGTCCTCGAGGCGCCGACCCGTTCGATATTCGAGATGAGGTGGATTGGATTGATTCGATCATCGAAACAAGGCCAACGGATACCGTTTTACCAGAGCTGGAGGAAATCTTCCCGTTTCTCCGCGGGTGGACCCTAAGTGAGAAGGACCGAGAGCGCCTCTCGCCGACCCAAATCTGGATCCCTGACGAGGGACGATGGGTACATGCCTTGAAGTGCCCCGCGCTTCCCGCGGCCGAGAACGCCGACCAGAAAAGGGAGCCGCTACTCGGCAAGGCTGGCGTGCATTACGAATACTACGGGGACTATCGCGGGGTCAAGCTTCCTGATTTTGACGGACTGAGGCCCATCCGACATGGCATACACCCGACGATTACCGACAAGATTCCCAATCTGAAGGGGTTGGGCGCTGTCCTGCGATTCAGGACAACGCTGGTGGTCCCGCGCGACGGGTTTTACGAGTTTTATCTCAAATCCGATGACGGTTCGAGATTGTACGTCAACGGCAAGTTATTGATCGACAACGACGGCAAACACCCGCCGACCGAGAAGCAGGGACGAGTCGCCTTGAGAAAGGGGGGCGCGCCGATTGAAGTCGAGTATTTTGACACCGGCGGAATGCGGCATCTAAGTCTCGACTGGATGGGTCCCGGCTTCGCGCGCCAGACCATACAACCCGAGTCGTTTGACCTGGCGAGAATTCTTCCCTGGGGTAGCGCGAATGGCATCGCGGAGTATACCGCGTTGGAACCGATTACGCTGAGCCGATCCGTGCAAGTCACCTCGCCCAACGCATGGCTCTACATGGCGGCGGGAAGGGGCAACGACGGGATCGGTGAATATGACTTGGAGGTCCGCCTCGATGGAAAACCGATTCCAGAGCGGAACGGGCGTGACCTGCATACGCTCCATCTGCCGCCGACGCAGTCCACCGGCGGGGTATGGCATCTTGGCGACCATGCTGGCCAGACGGTGCATCTTCAAGTCGTGATCAAGCCCTTGGGATATCCAGGCTGCTCCATCCCCCCGCTGTACGTCGATCAATTGGAAACCGGCCCCCGCCCGAAGCAGTTGGTGAATCGACCCATTGCGAAGGATGTACTGGGCCGTTGGCGGTTACGTGGGGCCGAGTCCATCATCAAGAAAGACTATCACACCGGTTTGCTTTCCGGCGGAGATGGAATTTTGCGGCTTGCCGGTGATGGAACCGTATCGGTGTGGCTGCGTCTCCCTTCCGGGACTCAAAAAACTGGCGTCGGATACGTTCAGCGTGAAGCGGATGAGATGATCTTCGATTACGTCAACGGCAACTGGGTCAAGGATCGGGCTGAACCATCGGCTGACCGGAAACGACTGGTTGTACGAGAAAAGTCAAATCCGGATTCATGGCGCCTGGTATTTACACGGGAAGAGTTAACGTCCTTTGACGAATATGTGGGTCTTTGGAAACTGCAAGCCGGGGCGTCTACCGTTGACAATAAAATTCATTCCGGAGCCTTTACCAGGGGCGAAGGCCGTTTGTCCATCGGCCGCGATGGTGCCTTTACGTTCTGGCTTCAGTATCCGCCAAATAGATACCGGCAGATTAGGAGTGAATCGAGTACCGGTCAGATCGTTTTGGAGGGCGGAAAACCCATCTTCAAATACGATAATGAAACCTGGACGGATGACCGCGGTGCATGGGCCGCGGATCGGAAAAAGTTGACGCTTCGGGAAATAGAAGGCAACGAAGGTAAGTGGACAATGGTTTTCTTGAAGCAGTAGCTGATACTGCGAGAGTCTTAACAGAATCGCCCTCGCACTGCACTGTCGGCCATCGGCGGGTGATCTAAGAGGAGACTTCAGCAGAATTCAAAGTACCGCCGGAGCCACAGGACACCTGTTGAACTGTTTCTGACTGGAGTTGCAGCTTGGTGTTGCGGGACCGTTCAAATTGCCGAGCCCGGCTACTAACGTTCGGCCGCCCTGTTTATCGTGGCTGCGACGACCCTCTCGACGCGACCAAAACGTTTTTGCGCAGCGGCGAATAAATGCAAGATTCAGGCGATGGTTCTAAACTCTCTGTTCGGATCCGGTTGAATCGCCGAACTGCGCGTCGCGTAGACCGATCTCCTCCAGCATCCGCACGAAAAGATTGTTCAGCGGTGCGGAATCAACGTCGATGTGCCGGCCGGTTCGGAATTTTCCTCCCGCGTGTCCGGCCACGATGATGGGCAGATCATCATGGCTGTGCATATTGCCGTCAGACAGTCCGCTACCCCAAACCACCATCGAGTTGTAAAGCAGCGAGTTGCCATCCGCGTCCTTTGTTTTCCGCATGCGTTCAAGGAAGTAGACAAACTCCTCGATGTAGTACCGGTCGATGCGGCTGACCATTTGCATCTTTTCCAGGTCATTCCCGTGGTGGGAAAGGTCATGGTGACCGCCGCTTACCCCCACTTGCCCGAAGCTACGGTTACTGCCGTCGTGCCCGATGAGGAAACTCGCCACCCGGGTTGAGTCGGATTGAAAGGCCAACAGCATCATGTCGAACAGGATCCGGATGTACTCGCGATAATTCCCGGGCACACCGGGACTGGGAGCGGGCCGCCCGGGAGCGGGCGGTGGACCCAACTTCTCGGCCCTCTCGATGCGCTGTTCGACCTCCCGAATGCCGGTCAGGTACTCGTCCAATTTCGCCCGATCTTCCTGGCCCAGGCGGCTTTCCATCTTGCGGGCGGACTCCCGAACGAAGTCGAGGATCGACTGCTGTTGGGCCCGCCGTCGTGCGGTGTTGGCAGCCCGCTTTTCCGCGGAGCCGCGACCGTAAATTCGCTCGAACACAGCCCGCGGGCTGAATTCCGGCGTCATCGGCTGTCTTTCGTTTTTCCAGGAAAGGTTGTACTGGTACGCGCAGGAATAACCCGCGTCGCAACTCCCGGTGCGGCGCACCCGTTCGCAGGTAAGTTCCAGAGAGGGGAGACGAGTTTCTTGGGCAAGGAAGCGGGCCGCGAGTTGGTCGGCCGAGACTCCAAGTTTGATATTGGCGCCCGCCGTCCTGTACGGTCGGGCCCCCGTGAGAAACGTTGCATTGGCTCGCGCGTGATCGCCGGCACCTTCTTTACCAGGCGCGCCGTTCTTCTGGTTGAATCCTTTGATGATCTGGAGATCTTTCCGGAAGGCCTCAAGCGGCTCCGTCGTCTTGTTCAACTTGAAGTCCGCCCCAAACCCCTCGGGTCTCCACGCGTCGATGATGACTCCGTTTGGCGCATAGAGATACGCCGTCCGCAGCGGTGCCCCCGTAGCGGTCGTTCCCCGCCCGTGAGCGTTAGCTTTTGCGGCAGCCGCAGCCCCGGTGAGCGAGACCATCTCGGGAAGGGCAACGCAGGCTCCCAGGCCGCAAAGAAAGTGCCGGCGTCCGATCTGCGGGGACGAACTCATGTTGAAATCTCCTTCGGCGGATGTTCCAGCGAACTCTATAGATAGCAGCGTTACTTGCCATTGCCAAGACGTTTCAGCTGAAATGGGGCACTTTCTATGACGCCATAAATAAACTCCCGTAAGCCCCCGCCTGCCGTTTCAGCCTTTTTGATGATCCCGTCGACCGTCGGCGCATCGTAGTACTCGACCCCGCGACCCAGGGCATAGGTGAGGAGTTTCTCGGTCAGGCAGCGGTGGAAGTCCTTTTGTCGTGGTCCAGCGAGGATCTGCCTGAGCCCCCCGACTCCTTCAAACTTCTCGCCGGTGACAAGGACCCCGGTAGTGTCCAGAGGCTTCCGATCATCGGCTTCGCGCCACTGGCCGATTGCATTGTAGTTTTCCAGAGCGAGTCCAATCGGATCCATTCGGGCATGACACGAATTACACAGCGGTTTAGCGCGGTGATGCTTCAGTCTTTCCCGCATTGTCGAGGCTCCGCCGACCTCTTTGCGTGCTTCCGCGAGGTCGGGAACATTCGGCGGTGGGGGAGGAGGCGGAGTGCCAAGTATGTTTTCCAGCACAAAAAGTCCCCGCTTGACCGGCGACGTGCGCGTCGGATTGGAGGTGGCGATCAGGAAACTCCCGTGCGTCAGAATTCCACCGAGCCGCCGATTTCCCTTCAGGCTCACTTTACGAAACGCCTTTCCCTCGAAATCCTTCACGCCGTAATACTTTGCGAGCCGGTCGTTGACGAAGGAATAATCCGCCGTGATCAATTCGACAGCCGGCCGGTTCTCGCGCACAATGTGGCCGAAAAACATTTCTGTCTCGCGCTGCATGTCCTGCCGGGTGTACAGATTGAAGATGCGGACAGCCTTGTTGAGGTCGTTGATTCCCAGAATGTGTGTCGTGTCAAAAAGCTTTCCATCGATATTACGAGTCTGCAGCCACTGGCCGACGAAGCTCTTCACGAAACGTTCTGACTTTGGATCTTTCAACATGCGGTCGATTGTGCTCCGCAAATTATCGCGCAGCTTGGCTTTTCTGGCGAGTTCCAAGAGTGCCTCGTCCGGAGTGGAATTCCAGAGGAAAAACGACAGGCGGGAAGCCAACGAGTAATCGTCAATCGGCACGACCCCCTCGCCATTTTTCGTCGGCACATCATTCCGCAGAATAAATTGGGGCGAACTGAGGATTGCGGTGAGTGCAAAGCGGATTCCCGCATCAAACTGGTCGCCATCCCCGGCTCCGTTCGCCTTGGCGAGCTCCACGAGTTTATCAACCGTATCGGCATCCACCGGCCGGCGATAAGCGCGGCTCGCAAATCGTTCCAGGATCGTCCGCGCGGGCTGGTCTCGCCGGTCGGGGGCTTTCGGCAGGGGATCCTCGGCGAAGATCCTGCGGTAACTCTCTGCATTCTTCTTTCCCTCTTCGGGAATCGCCTCGGCCATGATCTGCCTCGCGGCGGCGAGATACTTCTCCATCATCAGCGGCGAGATCGACAGCACTTCGCCGATCGTGTCGAAGCCGTAACCTGTATCGTCCGGTGGAAAGTTGTTCTGGACGTCGTAGTCTACTCCCAGCAGATCCTCGATCGCGTGCCGGTACTGCGCGCGGTTCAGGCGGCGGATCGGGGCACGCCCGGGGTCCGGGTTGGCCGGGTCCAGCATGAACACGTTGCGCTCGATCCAGTGCACGACCTCTTTACGCTCGCTGGCCTTCGGCTGGTCTTCGCCGACAGGCGGCATATGGTCGATGCGCAGATTCTTCCAAATCCGCAACCAAAGTCCGCGATTCCCCAGGTGACGGGCGCCTTTCTTGGCGTCGTCCAAAGACACGCCCCCTTTGGCACTTCCGCCGCCGTGGCAGTCGTAGCAGAATCGCTTGAGGACAGGCTCGATTTTCGATGCAAATTCCGCAGGCTGTGGTTCACGGGCCTTCTTATCCTCCGCCGCGGCAGGCGTGCACAGCGGGCCGCACAGCACCATTAGTGATAGTGACGGGAATGCCAACAAAGGCCTACCAGCGGAAAAAAGTCGCGTGAGCGTCATCTAAACATGCGATTCCAACTAGAGGTTTTTTGACACAGGCGGGCACGCTGAACCTGACCGCCGCAGGCTTTGTGTTTGCGGTACTTCGGCGTGGCGTTGCTGAGTTTCGGCATGGTGCAACCTCTCCGTTTGAATGCCAAAACGGTAATTTCCGTTTTCCGCCTCAGCAAACAGGCTGCACTGCCGATCATCGGCAGGTGATCTAAGAGGAGACTTCAGCGGATGTTAAACGTCCGTGGGCGACACCGAATTCGAACATGGTACGGAAACGTTGGGAAAAACGCAATCTGCCGCAGAGCGCGCCATTTTTGTAGCCACTGGCAACATCGAAGCAGCCCTTTCAGCCTGGTTGGATGTCTGCCCCGTGGAACTGAGTGACGACGTGCAGGAATGCATCACGGCAGCGGCGAACGAAATTTATCCGCGAGGTTGTGGTTGTTTTGGAATTGCGGGTTAATTGTGCGTCGGGCGACGAACCACAGCCTCGCCATCTATGTTAACCCTAGTGGCCACACGGGATTGTGAAGCACGGCCCCTAAAGTATCTCGAAGCCGCAAGACGAATAGAATAGGTGTCTGAGGCTGCGCCATGCGACTGGGCCGCTCAGCAGTTACAATAATTTGGTGCTTCGATCATCTATAGATTAGTAGGCCTCCGTCCGGCTAGACTTGTTCCCCTTGCTGCATCATTTTTTCCATCCCGCCGTTGCTTCTTTTCCGCCGGCCAGCATTTGGACGCCGCTGTGAGACAAGCCCGAACAGCACGCAAAATGGGCCGTTACTTTGCTCCCTTAAGAGAGTTCGATCATGCTCAACCGTAGAAACCTGCTCCAAGGAATGGCGGCCGGCGCTGGTGCCGCAGTTGGCCTTTCGCTTTTGCCCGAACGCGTCTTCGCGACGGCGAGCGGCAACACGGCTCCAAAGCGAATCGTCTTCTTCATGCAGAACCAGGGCTTCGATCCGGCCACCTGTATTCCGAAAGGAATGAGTAGCAGCGGGTCGTTGGCGAAAGTCCAACTTCCCGATCCCATCAAGGCGCTCGAGCCTTACAAGGAGCGACTGCACATCATCAACGGGCTCCACGGCTTGCACACCAGCCCGTCGCACAGCGCCTTCTTTGGTGCACTCGGCGGCTATCGCGGTGGTGACGGTGTTCCGCCCAGCGGCTCCACGATCGATTATGAACTGAGCAAGGCCCTGCCGCAGACGTTGCTGCCTCATTTGTGCATCGGCATGGACTCGATTGAGAACATGATGACAAAGCCCACGCTTGCCACACTGTCGGCGAGCGGTGCCGGGCAACCGATCTTCATGCACTCGAATCCAAATCACCTTTATCAGATGCTCTACGGTGGCATTTCCACTGGCGACATTCGACTCCAACACGAGGCGCGATCGAACGTTTTAACCCAAATCGAGACCCTGGCGGCCGCAAAGGTGCGGTCGCTCCCGGACGTGGACCAGCAACGTTATGGCCAATACGTTCAGGGATTCAAGGACACCAATGGTCTGCGCGAGCGGCTCGACACGATTGCTAATCACTTGCGCAAATTCGCACCAACGGTGGACGAACGCTACACCAACCCGGAGTTCGAAACGGACTGGCACGATTGTTTGCTGGACCTCGGCATCTCGGCGCTGACGTCGGGGATCACCAATACGTTGACAATCGGATCGGGCCGCGGCGAGATCTTTGGCGCGTGGAAGGGACTGGGGGTCGAGCAACAAGGCCACAACCTTGGACACATGAAGCAGCCCAACAATCCGATCTGGGTCAAGATTCGTCAGTACAACAGCCGCATGCTGGTAAGGATCATGGAAGCCCTCGAAGGCGTGCCCGAAGGCAGTGGCACCATGATGGACCACACGCTGATCGTGTACACCAGTAACAATGGGGACTATCAGCACACCAGCGGCAAGAATTGGCCGGTCATGCTGCTGGGCAATTTCGACGGCGCATTCAGGACGGGTTGCTTCACCCAACTGGATGGCAAACGCCCCATCAATGCGTTGTTCACGTCGCTCCTGCGAGCCGCCGGGCAAAACAATGACCGCTTCAACATGAACGACCAGTTGGCCAAGAAGTTCGACTCCGCTAACGGCCCGCTCAAAGAAGTGCTGGCATGAAGAAGGGTTGCTTTGTCAAAAAACTGGTAGCGAAAGTCGGTAAGACTTTCGGCGCTGCCGTAAAATCGAGACTCCCGGCGAGTTTTGTTACATCAGGCCAAATTCTGGCAATCATGTTTTCATGGGGCTTGCTGTCCGTTGCAGACGGCGAGACCTATACCCCGGGTCAGAATGTCAACAAGGACTATAACACCTTCGCTAAGTTGTTTCTTGCCAGTCACTGTGTGGACTGCCATGGCGACACCGATCCCGAAGGCAATCTCTCGCTCCATAACCTGGGGCCTGTCGATGAAGTTAATTCCGGCACGTGGAAGGCAGTGTGGGCGCAGGTTACGCTCAAGGAGATGCCGCCCGAGGACGCAGACCAGCCCGAGGTCGTTGAGCGGCTGCAGTTTTCCGATTGGATCGTCGCTGCGCTGACACGCGTCATGCGCGACAAAGGTGGGTTCCGTGCGCACCTTGACCCGAACAAGGCCAACTTCGTCGATCATGAGCTGTTGTTTGGACCGCTGCCCGATGGCATCACACTTCTGCCCACGTCTTCGCCAGCTCGCATCTGGCGCGTGACACGCGAAGAACACATTACCCGCCTCAACGAATTGATCAACACGGAACCAAAGTTTGATCCGGAAAGGCCGGGGCTCCGAACACGCGGCGACGTCGTTCCGACAAACCACGGCGGCGAACTCAAAATATACTTCGGTACCGACCGCATCATCAAATGGCAGGGCGGAACGGTGGCCTACGCGACCTCGGTCAAGAGCGTTCCCGCCATCCTGTCGTCAGCGCGAGATCACGGCTTGAAAAACTACCCCGACTTCTACACCGTCAACAGCGCCGAAGCGACGCAAATCATGGGCGCGGCCAACGACATCATCCGCTACATGGCTTACGGCCCGCTGAGCATTGCCAATCCGGAACAGATCACCGACGATCCCAACACCTACAAGATGGAAGGTGATATCCGCGGCCTGCCGACCGCCCTCGTTTACAGCACCAAGGTTGCACGTCCGCTGACGCCGGTCTATGGACTGATGAAGGACGACGGCGTCACCGACGAGCGTCTGCGGGCGGCGGTCGATTATCTTTTCGAAGCGATGACCTTTCGACCACCGAGCCTGGAGGAGTCGGACGCCTACCTGACGATCGTCAAACAGTCAATCGAAAAACTTGGCAAGCAAGACGGCGCGGTCCTCGGTCTATCATCCATCTTCCTCGATCGCGACGCGCTGTTTCGGCCGGAACTGGCCGAAAGCGGCAAGCCAGATCAGCGCGGTCGCGTCATGCTCCAGGACTGGGAATTGGGCCTGTCGGTCAATCACGCGCTGCGATACATCAAACCGGACGAAGAGCTTCGCGAGGCAGTCGTTGAGGAGCGAATGCGGACCAAAGCTGATGTCCGGCGCGAAGTCGACCGCATGCTGGCTGACGACAGCATCCGAAAGCCGCGCGTCCTGCAGTTTTTTCGCGACTATTTCGACTACGACCGTGGTGGCTATATCTGCAAGGACACTAAGGCTCTCGCCGACACCGGCGTGAACACAAGAGGAACGTCGCATTACCGCGCTATGTTCGACGCAACCGCGAGCACGGAACGACTGATTGAACTGATCCTGCAGGAAGACAAGGATGTGTTCAAGCAGCTTTTGACGACCGACAAGGTTGTAGCCACCGGAACAGACAATGTTTATTTCGGTCGGAAACGCACCACGAAGGAAAGGCAGCAGTCTGTTGTCGAGGCCAAGAGAGCGGCAGAGGAGCAGGCCAAGAAAATCGCGGCCGAACTCGAAGCGATGGAGAAAGAAGTCACCGAGCTTGAGGCCCGATTGAAGGCCGACCCGGAAGAACGGGAAACGCGGAAGACACTCGAACGAAAGAAGAAGATCCTGGCGTCGGCAAAGAAGAAGGCATCGTCGGCGAAGCAAAGAGGACGAACGGACGAAAATCAAGGCGTTGCCACGGCAAACCTGTCGGGCCCGAAGATCTACGCCCGAGTCAGTCGGCGCAGTTTCGGGAACGGATCCCTGAAACCGGATCGCAACCTGGCGGCAACAACGGAAGGCCAACGCTTGGGTATTTTGACCCACCCGAGCTGGCTCGTTTCACACTCTGACGCGATGGACAATCACGCCATCCATCGCGGCCGATGGATTCGCGAACGGCTGTTAGGCGGCGGCATTCCCGACGTGCCAATAACCGTGGACGCGATGTTGCCCGATGAGCCACAAAGCACACTGCGAGAACGCATGCGGGTCACCAGGGAAAGCTACTGCTGGAACTGCCACAAGAAGATGGATCCGCTTGGACTGCCATTTGAGATGTACAACCACGCGGGCCTGTATCGGCAAACGGAACTCGGCAGGCCTGTCGACACCATAGGCGAGATCATCGATTCGGGCGACCCCGCGCTTGACGGAAAAGTTGCTAACGCCATCGAGATGATCCAAAAACTTGCGGAAAGCAGGCGTGCCGAGCAGGTTTTCGTCCGCCACGCCTTCCGTTTCTGGATGGGCCGCAACGAAACCCTCAACGACGCGCCCGTTCTTCAGAAAGCGTATCGCGCTTACAAAGACAATGGCGGCAGCATGAAGGCGATGCTCGCGTCACTGCTCACCTCTGATGCGTTTCTATATCGGACCGGGCAACGCAGCGGAGATCGCTGAGGCATGGCGTCGCGACTTACATCGGCGCGATACGCCGCGAGCCCACATCGGTTGTTAGTAGAACGTGAGCGTCGTAGCTTTCGTAGATGAGTTGGTGCTTTAACCGCTGGACCGCCGGGTCGTCCCACAGATTGTTGAATTCCCACGGGTCGTCGGCTAAGTCGTATAGCTCCCCCAAATCATGACCGTGGTAAACGATCAGTTTGTGCCGGCGCGTGCGGTGCATCGTCGCGAATGTCCCTGCCCCGCCGGTAAAATGCGGATCGAGCGCGTCGAAATACTCGCTGCGGACAAACTCTCGATGTTCGTGTGGAGAGGCCTCCGCCCTGAGTATCGGCAGCAGGCTTTTTCCCTGCATGTAATCCGGTTGTGAGAGCCCGGCGAGGTCCATGATGGTGGACGTCTTGTCGAGCAGTTCCACCAGGGCGTCGCTTTGCAGTCCTTGCGCCAAGTGGTCGGGCCAGCAGACGATGAGCGGCACGCGCACCAGGCCTTCGTAAAAACGGCAGCCTTTCTGCAGTAGCCCGTGATCCCCAAGCGCTTCGCCGTGGTCGCTGGTGAAGATAATGGCAGTCTGGTCGCGTTGTCCCGATTCCTCGATGGCATCTAGCACCCGAGCGAATTGATCGTCGATCTGCGCGATCATGGCGTAGTACCGTGCCTGGATCGCCTTCGCGTCACGCTGAGAGGGCGTCTCGGCCGTGCCTTGGAAATCGATCGCGGCTAGTTTCTCCTGTTGCGCCAGGTCACTGTCGCGAAAATACGGGCCTGGCATAGACGCCGGATCGAATCGCTCAAAGTACGAGCTGGGCGGAATGAAAGGCGGGTGCGGATCGTAGATGTTGACGCAGAGCATCCAGGGTTCGGAGTGTGGCTGGCGGATGAATTCGATCGATCGATCAGAAGCCCACGTCGTCTGGTGCAACTCGGTCGGTACGCGAGCTTCGCTTTCGCGAAGCGCGTTGAGATCGCCACCAAGAGTCCGGACCCATTCGGCGTAGTCGTGCCCGTGCTCCCAATCATCGCGCGGGGCGTGGCTGAATTTCCAATAAGAAAAACCGTCGTCCAGTCGCGGTTCGGTGCGGTGGCCGGAACTCTGCAAATGAAATTTGCCGACCAAGCCGCATTTGTAGCCGGCGTCGGCGATCAGTTTAGATACCAGCGGCGGAAAATCAGGAAACGTCTCGTTGCCGTTACGCGTATTGTGGACGCGACTGGGGTACATGCCGGTCATGAAACTGGAACGGCTGGGGGTGCAGATCGGGCTTTGGCAATAGGTGTGTGTGAACGCGACGCCCTCGGCAACCAAACGGTCGATGGTCGGCGTCTGCACATGCGGGTTCCCCAACGCGCCGATCGTGTCAAATCGCTGTTGGTCGGTGCAGTACCACAGTATATTGGGCCGCTGATAAGGCATTTACAAAACTCCAAACCGTCAATTGTCACTCGCCGATACTGTCCGTCAAAGGAGGTCGCCGCCGTTTCCAGATCGGCCAGATCAACAGTGCGAATGAAACCAGAACAAATACCAACGAAATCGGCCGCGTCACCAGCGGTGCGTAGCTGCCGCCCGACAGCATCAATCCCGCGCAAAGATTCTTTTCCGCAATCGGCGCCAGAACGAAGCCGATCACGAACGGAGCGAGCGGGATCTTCAGCCGGTCCATGACAAATCCGATCGCGCCGAACGCCAGCATCACGCCAACGTCAAACCCGCGATTCGACAAGGCGTATGTCCCGATCACGCAGCACGCCAGAATCGCCGGCAGCAGCAGCGCTCGCGGCACGTACATCAGCCTAGACAGCCAGCCTACCGACGCGAACATGAACGCGAACATGAATACGTTCGCAACCAACACCGTCGCGATAATGGTATTGACCTCGAGCGGGTTGTTGGCGAACAGCAACGGTCCGGGCTGCAGTCCGTGAATGACGAGCGCGCCGAGCAGAATGGCGTCGATCAGACTGCCCGGCACTCCCAGTGACACCAGGGGAATCAGCGCGCCGCCGACCGTGGCATTGTTGGCCGACTCCGAGGCGATGATCCCTTCGTCACAGCCTTTCCCGAAATCCTCCGGATTGCGTGAACTATTCTTCGCAGCAGAATACGCCACCACTGAGCCAATATTCGCTCCAATCCCCGGTAAGATGCCGATCCAGGTTCCGATCATCGACGAGCGAATTAGGTTCACCGCCTGCCGCCGCCATTCGGACAATGACATGAACATGCCCTTTCGCGTCATTGAGACGGACTCGACCGGCTGGTCGATGCGAAGGATCTCCTGCACGATCTGGCTGATGGCGAACAAGCCGATCAGCACCGGCAGCAATTGAAAGCCGGCGTCCACTTCCGTAAATCCCCCTGTCATCCGAACCTCTCCGATCGGCGATGTCCCGGGCATGGCCGCAAGAATGCCCAGCAAACCTGAGAAGATCCCCGCCATCTGCGATCCGGTCGAGACCGAACTGATGAGCACCAAAGCCGTCAGCACGAGTGCGAACAATTCAAACGGCCCCAGCTGTGTCGAGACGTGGGCCATCGGCCGCGCAAGCAGCGCGAGAACCACCCACGAGATCAGTCCGCCGACGACCGAAGCGGTGATGCCCAGCCCAAGCGCGCGGCCCGGTTTGCCATTTCGCGCCATCGGATAGCCGTCGAGTGTCGTCATCATCGAAGCCGGCGTGCCGGGCATGCGGAGGAGCGTGGCGGTGATCAGCCCGCCACTAACGGCGCCGACGTACATCGAAACCAACAGCGCCAGCGCATTGGCGTGATTCATGCTGAACGTCAGCGGCAGCGTAAGCGCGATCAGCATCGCGCCGGTAAGTCCAGGAATCGCGCCGACGATGATGCCGAGCACAGTTCCTAACGCCACCAGCATCAACGGCCCAGGCTGAAACAAATATTCGAATGCCGCCGCCAGTTCTGTCATTGTGTTCTTTTACAAATCAATCACAAATAACTCAGTAAACACATAATGAAACACAACGCCGCTGATCGCGGCCGCCAGGAGGGCGGCGGCCAACAGCGCCCGGTTGTTTCGCGCCAACAAAACTCCCATCGCCATGACAAACAGGCCCGTCCCCCAGCCGATCCCGATCCAGCCGCCAATGACGCTGCCCGAAAAGAGTACGATCAGCAGGAAACACACGACAACCCTCAACCAGCCCGCTGCAGTTGCCGATTCCGCTGAATTCTCGCCGCTACGGGCGCTGCCGCGAATTCGTGAAACGACCAGCGCAGCGGCAGACAGCGCGACTGCCAGCGCCGTCCAAAGCGGCAGGTTGGGCGTCGGCGTCATGGCCCGGTAGTTAACACCCGACATCGCAACCGCTGTCTTATCAAGGTGCTGTTTTAGCGCGTCGCCGGTGAGAAACAACGGCTCGACACTCATGCCGGCCAACTTGTCTCGCACGAATTCGGTCTGCATCGCTCGGGACAAAGCATCCGCCAGCAGCTCCGCGCGGTCAGGCGGAGTGCCTAACGGCATCCACCAGTATTGGGTGATGTTGTGGACGATCGGAAAGCCTTGCTCGATGGCCGTGGGAACATCGGGCAGCTTCGGATGGCGATTCTCTCCCAAGTACGCCAGCCCGCGGATGCCGTCGGGATGGAACCGGATGTATTCATCGATCGAGAAAGTTGTCGCATCAACGTGACGACCGCGCAAATGTTCAAAGCGGCGCGTGCCGCCACCGGATTGTGCAAACTGAAATCGACAGCCTTCACGAGCGCCCTCCAGCAGCAGTCCGGAAAAATGACTCGGCGCGCCCAAGTTGGCTGCGAACGTGACGCTACCGGGCCGCTGCTCGATGAGATCGAGCAGTTCATTTAAGTCTTGAACGGGTGAATCTTCATGGACCGCGATGATCGTCCCCGACCTTCCGGTGGCTGCGACAGGCAAAAATGCTTCGGCGCCATACGGCGCATTGCCGGCAAACTTAGCCGTAAGAATCGCGTCGTGCAGTAGCAAAACGGTATAACCGTCTGCCGCAGCGATTTTGACGCTGCGGCTTCCGATCGTACCTCCCGCGCCGCCGCGATTGATGACCACAAGCGGCTGCGGCAGCAAGCCGTTTTCCTCGATCGCATGCTCGATGATTCTCGCCATCGTGTCACTGCTGCCCCCTGGTGCGAACGGGACAACGATCTTGACCGGACGGCTGGGATAGTTGCCATTCGCCTCGTCCGCCTGCGCGTTTGTTACTTGCAGCAACAGAAGGAAAGCGAAGACTGAGACGCGGAGGCGGTGTGGAGCAGATACTTGCATGGCGTCGACTTCTTTCTATGCGAGTCCTTGTGCCCTTGCATTCGCGACTGAAACTGCACTAGGCGACAGGGGCTTCACGCAAATACTACTCTGTGGAAACGAAGCTGCGGCAACGTTAATCACCATCTAATCGGTCGCAGCCGCCCCGAGCGAGAGTTTGACCCGGTCGAGAATCGGTTTCGACTTGTTCTCGGTTGTGTCTGTGATTTTAATCTCGAACTGAAATCCGTAGCCAGTCGGTAATTCTGATAGATCGAGTTGCGCGGGAATCCTGGCGACTTGTTTGGCAAACCCCTGGATGTGGTCGTAACTCTCTTTGACCTCGGTCCAGTCGGTCCATTTGTCAATCGTGCCGTCGTCATCGGTGTCCACACCAACGCGGCCCTCAACCTTTTCGACCCACGGTCCAGGGCTGGCATAATCGGTCTTCATCTGTGTTGCCAGATAGAATCTCCCTTCGGCGAAACAGACGTCGGGATCGGGGTGGCCTTTTCCGATGTGGTCGCAGAATATGAAGGGCCGATTGATGCTCGATGATGTAAACCAACATGCGCTCATGTGGCCATTGACCGGATCGTAATCACCGAACAGATAGTATTGGCCGCCGATCGCAATCGCCGCCCAGTCTCCGTAGGCATTTTGCTCTGGCTCATGGATTTCGTATTCGGCGACATTCGTTTTGAATCGCTGCGGATCCTCCTTCGTCCAGTGCGGATGCTTGTACGTGCCGATCTTGCCGGTCGCTTTTGTGCGATGGTCCACGGCGGGATCGAGAATCTTGAAGTTCTTGATTCCATCGGAGCTGACCGCGTGGGTGGCAAGCGGCGAGTCCCACGAGTGACTCTGCGCGTGAATCGGATCCCAATTTTCCACGATCAGATGAAACTTCCCATCGAGGTCGCGGATGATGCCGCTGTCAGAGCCGTGCGACGGATCATTGAATGCGATGCCTTTATTGACCCCCGGTTTTCCATCCGTGAGATCCTCGTCGACATAGACATGCGGATCTTGGTCGTTTGGAAAGTCGTAGTAGATGTAAATTTTTCCGTCGGAGTACTCGGCCGAGGTCACCCACGCAGAGAATCTTTCGGTGACCGGCCCATGATGAACCCAGTTGACCATGTCGCGACTTTGCCAGGCATGGTAGCCACCGAGTCGCTTCTGAAGCCCGCCAGGCGCGTCATATTGATTGGGAAAGCGGGTCGTTTGCAGCGGAATATCGAATCCATCGAGTTTGGCTGGCTGGGGAGCGAACTTCGGCAGCGGTGTCGGGCGGCGGCGTCCGCTGCCATAACGGCCAAACATCCAATAGTTGTCCGCGCCGATGCTGAGCAGCACGGGCGCATCGCTGAGGTTGGCGGGCCCGAGATTTGCGATCGGCTCCCAGTTTTGCCAGACCGGCGACTGCTCGAAGACGATGGACTTCGCCGCGAGTTTTTTGTTGAATCGCTTCAGCTTGCTCGAAAAGCCCGCGATCTTCTCGCTTGGGACCACGGCCCCATTCTCGATGGCGACGTTTGTCCGACCGCCAATCGCGTCCGTCCATTGCGATTGCGTATCGATCAACCATTCCTGTGAACTAGCTTCGACGCTGAGTGTAAAAATGAACACGACAGCGAGACACTTTTTGATGGCCATTTCATTATTCCAAAATACGTTGTTTATTGGTCGCATTCTACATCCGGCTGAAGCGGTCGCGTTCTGTGCAATCACCTGAAATCGGATCGAAGATCCCCACCCGCAGTCAATTCACACTTGGCATCGAAATGGTGTTGGACGTGACGGGAGCCATCGCTTAACGGTCGTTCGTACCGCACTGCCGGCCACTGACAAAAAGCTCGTCGGAAGGTCATCGCTTCGGATGCAAATTGCGCCAGGGTTGGTGTGTGTATCGGACTGTATCCGGACGGAGAGACATGCGTGTTGCGGTCGTCACGGACGATGAAGGGGACGTTCTTTCTTTCCTTTCTTTACCTTCGACTTTCCAGTGGAACCCTGTGGATAGGGTCGGCGTTTCGGCGACGGCGTATAATTGCCTTTGCCCTTCTCCCAGTGAAACGTCTCGCCGTCGACTACAAGGTCTTTGCGAGCGTTGAGATTCGGAGCTGGCTCGGCAAAGGTGACGGGCGCGAAGCTACGCAATTTCGCCTTCCGCGTTGCCTGTTCCGGGCTGGAGGCGAGGTTATGCCACTCGTTCGGATCGTTCTGCAGATCGTACAATTCTTCACCATCCTCGCCGTAACGGATATAGCGCCAGTCACGGTTGATGACCGCATATTCACCCGGGTTCATGTGGGGCAGAAAGACATTGCGGTCTTCGGCGGACGTCGGATCGGCAAGTGTCTTCGCCAACGATTCACCTGCCA
>JAYZEI010000014.1:0-10186 GCA_036337375.1 Planctomycetota bacterium
TGCCCTTGATGGAGGAGGCCTTGCGAGCGCCGAGTTGCTGCGCAATTTTGGGTTGTTCGAGGTTGTAGGTGCCGGCCGATCCGCAACAAATCTCGCCGTCGGGTATTTCCAAAAGTTCAAGATTGCCGACCTTTGCGAGCACCGCTCGAGGTTCCGACCGGACTCGCTGAGCGTGAGCCAGATGACAGGCGTCGTGGTAGGCGACACGCATTGGTCGCGGAAGTTCCGCCGAAATGATGTTGCCGAGATCGTGGAGATATCGACTCACATCAACAACTTTTCTTGCGAACCGCTCGGCTTCTTCCTGCATCGAATCGCCAGCCAGCCATAGCGGATACTCGTGCATTCCGGATCCACAACCGGCGGCATTGGTCACGACTGCATCGACATCGTCGGGAAAAGCGCCAAGGTTGTGCCGCGCTTGTCGAACCGCTCGGCTGGCGGCCCCTGTGTGAGCAGCTAGCGCGCCGCAGCATTGCTGTGCTTTAGGAACGACCGTTTCGACGCCGTTGCGGGCCAGCACACGTAGCGTCGCCCAATTGATCTGAGGTGCGAGCACCTGCTGGGCACAACCGGCCAACAATGCGACGCGGCCGCGGCGGGCGCCCACGGCGGGGAAAACTTCCGGCAACCCGGGCAGCTTCTGTACGTTTGTGGGAAGCAGATCCACCATTTGTCGCATTCGTCCGGGCAAAAGCCATCTCAACGACTTTGCCACCCTCCCACTGCGAAGCAGCATACGGAATCGGCGGGGATACGGGAGCGTGCTGAGCATCAGCCAACGAAGCAGCCGATCCGCTAAAGGACGCCGTCGTTCAGGCTCGCCCAGCGCGCGAAAAGGAGTCAGTAATTCACCGTATTGAACTCCCGACGGACACGCGGTCACACAGCCCAGACAGCCCAGACAGCGGTCAATGTAGGGCGCAGCCTGACCGTGCGCAAGCCGGCCTTCGAGCACCTCTTTCATCAAGAAGATACGGCCGCGTGGCGAATCCATTTCTTCGCCCAGTTCGAGATACGTTGGGCAGACCGGCAAGCAGAATCCGCAATGCACGCACGCCTCCACTGCGCCGGTCATCTGCTGCCCGTGGGCGGCCAACTCCGCTACGTCGATCGAATGCTGCATGCCACGGCCGGCCTTTCAGCCCAACGATGGAAAAAACGCGGCCAGACGGTTGTCCCTTACTTGCGTGGGTCGCTCACACTGACCTTTTCCACGCCCGGAAAGGTATCCGGCACCTTAAAACTGATTTTGCCGGTAGCGGCCCACTCACAACCTCGCAAGACCACCGTCTGGAAACCGACACACGTCATCGAGTAGTCGCTGTGCCCCATCACGGTCGTGAAAACCTTCCCTTTGCCATAGGGAATCCACCAAACCATCGGCTCATGCGCGTTGGTTCCGCCCTTGGCGGCCAACGCCGTGGCGAGAATGTGCATGTCCGCGGCCGGTCCACGTTGACCGTGATAGAGTTCGTCTTTGGCGTGCATCCATTCGCGAGGCAATCCTTCCATGACGGGATGTTCCGGCTGGCGAACAATGATCGAAAAGTCATGCTGTGGTCCATGACCGGCGCCGGGGCCCTGGCCCTTGGGCGTGCGAACGACCTTGCCGTCATCGCTAAACGTGATCCGGTCGCCGAAACTCGCGCCCCGCCAACCGAGCCCTATCATCCTGTTGAATTCCGCCCAATCCGTGAAAGCGTTGTTCGCTGCGTGAACGATGCAGACAGCTCCGCCATTGGACACGTACTTCTCAAAGTTGGCCTTTACGCCGTCCGGCCACATCTGCCCGTTGTAGTTGCTCAACACGACGTCGTACTTCGAAAAATCCGGGTCGAACGCCTTCCACGCGTCCGCCGGAGCGTTTCTGTTGGTCGGCGTCGTAGCGACGGTCACCTCGTATCGGCCCGACTTGCTGAGAAAACCCTCCAAGACCGGAGTCGTCGCCCGCCAGTTATGATTATTTTGACCGTCGATGATCAACAGCTTAAGTTTATCCGCAGCGGCGGCGGAACCTGCTGCCATGAAATTTGCCGTCACAGCGGTCACGATCAAGACGTTCAGAACAAATTTTCTGTTTCGCATCGCGGAATCTCCAATAGGATCAGGGCAGAAAAGTTGCAGGTGCCAACTATTGTGGCCCATCGCCGCCGTCAAATGAAGTGCCGAATCCGGATTTTTGACGGCCCGCCAGGCACTTGCGATGCAATGAGTCTCCGTAAGACAATAGGATCGGACTGGTCGGGAACCGGAGCGGCGGCGTGTCCGGGTGGCGTTTCTTCTCGCCGGCGTTTCGGATTTAGCTCCCCTAAAGCCGATGGACACAAATCATGAATCCCGTTGACAATTCGCGGCAAGCAATCTTGGCTCGACTGCGAGAACAAATCGCTCGCGGCGAACCGATCATCGGCGGTGGCGCCGGTACGGGGATTTCCGCCAAGTGCGAAGAAGCCGGCGGCATCGATTTGATCGTCATTTACAACTCAGGCCGCTATCGCATGGCGGGCCGCGGATCGACAGCGGGCCTGATGGCATACGGAAATGCCAACCAAATTGTCAAAGAAATGGCCTTCGAAGTCATCCCCGTCGTCAAACACACGCCCGTGTTGGCCGGCGTCAACGGCACGGATCCCTTCATCATTCCCGACTTATTTTTGCGGGAGCTGCAAGAACTGGGCTTCGCCGGGATTCAAAATTTCCCAACCGTTGGTTTGATCGACGGTAACTTCCGGCAGACGCTGGAAGAAACCGGCATGAGTTACCAATTGGAAGTCGATATCATCGCGCGGGCGCACGCAATGGACTTGCTTACCACGCCATATGTATTCAACACCGAAGAAGCGCAGCAAATGGCCGGGGCCGGCGCGGACATCATCGTAGCCCACATGGGCTGCACGATTGGCGGCACGATCGGCGTCGAGACGGCGACGCCGCTGGACGACTGTGTTCAGCGGATCAAGTCCATTGTCGACGCGGCCAAGAATATTCGGGACGACGTGATCATGCTTTGTCACGGCGGTCCCATCGCCGCGCCCCAGGACGCTCAATATATCGTCGAATGCGTCGACGGTATTGATGGTTTCTACGGTGCCAGTTCCATGGAGCGGTTGCCGACGGAAATTGCCATCACAAATCAAATCAAGAAGTTCAAAGCGCTGCGGCTTTGACGACGGCGGAGGCGATATCGAGTTAAAACGGCCAAACTTTTCCGAGGGCGTCCCTTTGAATCCCGGTCAGCTTCTTGATTCCGCCTCTTGCCAGCCGCAGCAGGGCATCCAGGTCGTCCTGGCTGAAGGTCGCTTCTTCACCGGTTCCCTGAATTTCGACGAAGCGACCGCCACCGGTTAGCACAACATTCATGTCGACCGCGGCCGCAACATCCAGTTCATAATCCAAATCGAGCATCGGCCTGCCTTTGACGACGCCGACGCTGACGGCGGCGACACTGTCACCCAGCGGATAACGCTGCGGATCAGGCAGATCTTTTCGAATCGTGTGAATCGCATCCACCAGCGCAATAAATGCCCCCGTGATGCTGGCCGTACGGGTGCCTCCGTCCGCCTCCAACACGTCGCAATCCACCGTGATCAAACGTTCACCGAGCGCCTCCAAGTCGGCGACTGCGCGGAGGCTACGACCGATGAGCCGCTGGATTTCCGTCGTGCGGCCATCCACTTTGCCGCCGCGATCGCGGCGGTTGCGCGGACTCGTGCTGCCGGGCAGCATGCTGTACTCGGCGGTAATCCAGCCTTTGCCTTGCCCGGCCAACCAGCCGGGCACGCCCTCGTCGACGCTCGCCGCACACAATACCCTGGTCCGGCCAGCCTGAATCAGCACGCTACCTGCGGAGCTGCGCGTATAGCGGCGTTTGATTTTGATCGGCCGCAACTCGTCTCGCCGACGGTTGGCCGTTTTCAACTTTTCGTCCCCAACAGCCAAGCGAGAATTCCTTTTTGTACGTGCATACGATTCGCGGCCTGTTCGACCACAATGCTCTGCGATCCGTCAATCACTTCGCCGCTGACCTCTAAACCGCGTTTCGCCGGCAGGCAGTGCATGAACACCGTATCAGGTCCGGCGGCCGACATCAATTCGCCGTTAACTTGATAGGCCGCAAAATCGAGCTTCCGCTGTTCGAGTTCCTTTTCTTGTCCCATGCTTGCCCAAACGTCGGTATAAATCGCGATCGCATCGCAGACGGCTTGCTTCGCGTCGCAGGTGACTGTGGTCTGATGGTCAGGTACGTCATCTTGCAACCGATTGAGAAAATCGGAAGGGAAACGATATTTTTCCGGCACCGCGACCGCGAATTTCATTCCGACCTTCGCGCAGCCGATGGCCAGACTGCGGGCGACGTTGTTGGCATCGCCAACCCACGCTAACTTCTGGCCTACCAGCGAACCGCAACGCTCGCTAAGCGTGTACAGGTCGGCCAAGGCCTGACACGGATGGGCGAGGTCGGTCAGTCCATTGATCACGCTGCAACTGGAATGCCGCGTCAACTCCACCACCGTGTCGTGCTGCTTGGATCGGATCACAATCGCATCAACGTACTGGCTTAGCACGCGGCCGAAATCGGCTATGCTTTCCCGCTTGCCAAAGCCGACATCCTCGCCCAGAAAAAGCGTACTACCGCCCATGTGCGCCATCCCAGCCTCGAAGCTCACTCGCGTCCGCAGCGAGGGCTTTTCAAACAACAGCGCAGCAACGCGACCCGGCAAGATCGCTTCGCGTAAGCCATCCGTATACTTGGTCTTCAGGTCTTTAGTGATCGCAAAAATCGCCTCGATTTCAGCGGGCGACAAATCAAACAGCGTGACCAGATTTTGCATGATGCTACTACTGTTTTGCGGATACTTCTTGGATCACCTCGGACAGAATGTCGCACCCCTGGTTGGCTTGTTCATCGCTGAGCGTCATGGCCGGCAAGAGTCGTATCACATTGCCCTGCGTACAATTCACCAACAAATTGCGTTCCAGACACCTCTCTAGTACGGCCCCTCCCTCGAATCCCAACTCGACGCCGATCATCAGCCCGAGAACGCGGACTTCGCGAACTGCGTCGCAGTTCTTTTGAAGTTCGACAAACCGCGAGTGGAACAACTCGCCGAGCGATTTCGCGCGGGCCAGCAAATTCTCGCGCGCGATCGTTTCCAACGTCGCAATTCCGGCGCGGGCGGCGATCGGATTGCCGCCGAACGTGGCCGCGTGCATACCCGGCCGCAAGCTCGGCGCGATCTCACTCGTGGTAAGCATCGCCGCCCCCGCGATTCCGCCGCACAGCGACTTAGCCAGTGTCATCACGTCGGGCGTCACGCCGAAATGCTGATAAGCAAACCACTCGCCGGTGCGACCGCTGCCGCACTGGACTTCGTCGAACATCAGCAGGATTTCATTGGCGTCGGCCAGTTGCCGCAAACCCTGCAGAAAGCCGTCCGCCGGCAGTTTGATTCCCCCTTCACCCTGCACGGGCTCGACCAGGATAGCGGCCGTTTCGTCGTCAACCAACCGCTCAACGGCATCCAATTCCCCGAATGGCGCATAGACAAATCCGGCCATCAAGGGGCCCAGGCCTTCGTGGTATTTGGGCTGCGCCGTGGCGGCCGTTGAACCCAACGTCCGCCCGTGAAAGCCGCCCTCGAAAGTAATGATTTTGTACCGCTGCTTTGGCGTGTGTAGCCGCGCTAACTTGATGGCCGCCTCGTTAGCTTCGGTCCCCGAATTGCAGAAAAACGCCTGGCCGCCGAACGATCGCTCGGATAATAATTCCGCCCAGCGTCCCTGCGCTTCCATATGCCACGTGTTCGGTACGTGGATCAGTTGTTCCAGTTGTTGGCTGACGGCCTGAACCACTGACGGCGGGCAATGCCCCAGCAAATTACAGCCCCAACCCGGAAAGAGATCGAGATACCGATTCCCTTCGCTGTCCCAAACGTACGATCCTTCTCCCCGCACCAGGGAAACGGGAAAGCGCGGATAGTTCGGAATCACATAGCGATTGAACAGTTCGACCGTAGCGGCTGAATCCAACGTCTCGGTATGCATGACAACTACTCTTTGACGATCTCCGTGCCCACACCCTCGTTGGTGTAGATTTCCAACAACAACGAGTGGCGAAGACGTCCGTCAATGATGTGGACTTTGCGAACACCACGGTCCAATGTCTCCAAGCACGCTTCAACTTTGGGAATCATGCCGGAAATGACCGAGCCAGATTCGATCAGTTTAACCGCGTGCGCCGAATCCAACGAACTGATCAGAGAAAGTGGATCGTCTTTGTCGGTCCGCACGCCGTTGACATCGCTAAGAAAGACCAATTTCTCCGCGCCGACCGCTTCGGCCACAGCTTTGGCCGCCGTGTCGGCGTTGACATTGAGCTTTTCGTCGTCCGGGCCAAGGCACATTGATGGAATCACCGGCACGGTGCCCGCATAACAAAAGTTTTCGATCGTCGAACGATCGACCCGCGTCACCTGCCCCACATGCCCTAGATCAACTTGCCGCCCATTGTCGGTCGCAAATTGCGCCTGCTCACCGAACAGGACATTCGTCGTGCGAAAGTTGAGCGGCATGGCCCGGCCACCAAGTTCCTCGATTTGCTCTGCAATCAATTCGTTGGTCTCGTAAGCCAGGACCTTTTCGACGATCTGCAGCGTCGCGTCGTCGGTAACGCGGCGTCCGTGAATGAATTTCGGCTCTAGGCCGGATGACTCCATCGCCCGGCTAATCGCCGCTCCGCCACCGTGGACGACAACGGGCCGCATACCAACCGTTTCCATAAACACAATATCAACCAGCAAACTCCGCAGCGAATCGGCGTCTTCCAGGACACTGCCGCCCAGTTTGATCACCGTGATCTTGTCGCGCAATTGGCGGATCCAGCTCAGAGCTTCAATCAGGACATCCGCCTTTTCAATCGCTTCTTCAACCAAGGTTTTTTGTACCTTTTGCAGACTAAAACGGTTATGTGCCCAAGGCCACCAAAAAGGTTCGCGACGCGGCAACGGCACCATTTGCAAATGCGGCGGCCACGCCCCGAACCAATGGGGGAACCCGCCATTCTAGAGCGGCGAAAACAGGGGTGTCAACGAGCGCGGCGTTCGGCGGCGTAATGTGGGTAACACGCTGCCAACGCAAAGAAGCAGCAACTTTGCCCGCCGTTCATCAAAATACCCGCCGTCCATCAAAAAAACTGAGACGAGAACGAATTCACGGCCGCCAAATTCAGGCCATTGGGTTTACAAAGCAATTCGATCACCGAGCCGGCCCAGCTAAATCTGGACGAAAAAGCAATTCACATACAAAAGTTTCAAATCCCGATCGGCTCAGTCCTAGAGCTGACATCGGTCCATTGATAAACTCGTGACCGTTAGCCGAAGACCACTTGCCGAAATCTGCCTGATTGATCCGCCATCTCGTGACCAGCCGCAACAGCACAACTTACAGACGATTCCGCGCATCCCTGATTGCCGCTTGCCTGACTGGGGCGGCCTGCTGCTCGGCCATTGGTGAAATAGCCGCTGCCGACAAACCGATACACACCTGGTTTCATTGCCACGGCGAGCAGAGTTTTGCGGATTTAGAGGGGCACACCAACATGGTTGCTTCGGTCAGCATGTTTGGAGCACCGACCGCGGCGCTCGTAAAACAAATCCGGGAAGCGGGAGTTGAAACTTACCGCCTCGTCAGCGGACCTGCGGAGAACATCGTTCCCCCCTTGCGCGAACGTACCATTAAGGGTTATCTACAAGACTGCCAACAACTCGGATTCGACGGGATCGACCTGGACTACGAATCGCTTCCGAAGTCCTATCGAAAGGCGTATTCAGAATTCATCCGCGATCTTGCCGGCAAATTGCGGGCAGCGAACAAAAAGCTCAGTATCTGCGTGGCCTATACACCCCAGATGCAGGGCGCTGCGCCGGATCCGGGCTTTTATGACACCAAAGCGATTGCGGCCCACTGTGATCTCGTGCGGGTCATGTGCTACGACAAGCATCTAGCGTCAAAGCCGGGCCACGGACCGACAAGTACCGCACCGTGGGCGGAGGAAGCGGCGCGGTTCTGGCTTCGCTATGTCCCCCGCGAAAAACTCGTCATCGGCTTGCCCGCGTATTCAAACGACTACGACTTGCGGCCCGGCGAGCGAGGACGGCAGGTACCCAGGGATCGACCCGAGGTATCCAACGACACGAAAGTTGAACGCACCTGGCGGCCTTTTGAGCACATCCACGTTTATCGGTATTTGGACGAGGACGGCCGCCCGCGGGTATTCTACGCATCCGATGCCCGGAGCACGGCCGCGCATCTGGAAACGGTAAAAAAACTGGGTGTGGCCGGCTTCGGCTTCTGGCATCACGGTTCCGTTTCGGCGGAGATGTGGACCGCGATTCACAAATCAATCTCGAAACCGTAACCGACTGCAATCTCAACATTCACGCCCGGCTCGTCCAGTACGGCCGCTTACGAATGTTTGCCGTTACCGTTTCCATTCAGCAGGCTGACCAAGTAGGCCGCGGCTTCGGCAGCAATGCCCTCGTTTTGACTCTCGCGGGGCCCGGCGACATTGAGCACATCGACGTTCGATTGCTGAATCCATTGCCGCGCCTGCTGCAGGCTGGCACTGCGACTTTGCCCGGAGATGAGCACGTAAAGATCGACGACATGCAGCGGTTTGCCGTGGTCCGTCGCAAATGCGTGTGTCATAAATGTACCGCCGCTAAGCGGACCGCGAACCAGAATCAGCGTGGCATCCGAGTCGATGACATTCCGCTCGGTGCGTTCCTTATAGTCCACCAACTCGGTTTCCGTCAGTTGATATTGCCGTGGTATTTGACCATCCTCGGCACGGCGGTCGCGTGGACACCAGCCTCCGTGCGGGATATTCAATTGAATTGCTACGTCCAGTGCTCCGCGATCGACTCCGGTTTGACCGCCGGAAATCAGTTTCTGAATCAAACTGGCCATCTGTCTGTGTTGCACTCCTTATTGCAATTAAACCATCCTGGAATCCGCTATTCAAAATCTCTAGGCGGCGTGTTCCAAGTGGTCATCCTGGTCGTCCGCCGCTACCTGAGCTTCGTCCGGGTCTGCCTCCCGAGTCTCTTCCCCAGCATCGCCCGGTTCCGGATGTTGCGACTCGAGAGCCGCCATGACAGAAATTGCGGGCGGCGCGTCGGCATCCCGTGCGACCTTCTTCTTTTTCCTCCGCTTGGCCTTTGCAGTTGCCTTGTTGTTGGACGGCAACCGGCGGGCATCAAGATCGAGTTGTTGAAAAATATTGAACAGATGCTCGTGACACGTAAAGACGAGTATCTGATGACCGTCCTCGGCAAATTCAGCCAGAATTTTGGCCGCCGCGCCCGCGTGCGATTCGTCAAAATTAACCAGCACGTCATCGAGCACCAACGGCAGGTTGATCCCCCGCTGCGCGTACAGGGTGACCAGTGCCAATCGGAGACTGAGAAACATTTGTTCCCGGGTGCCCGAACTGAGTATATCGGTCGAAAAAGTCTCGCCGGCCGCGTCGTCAACCCGTAACCGATCTTCATCTAGCGGGGTCCAAATACGGCAATATCGTCCCTCGGTGAGTCTCTCCATGTACCGCGAGGCCATGTGCAATGTCGCCGGCTGGCGCTCGGTTTCATAACGCCGCCGAATCGAATCGAGCAGCAAACCGGTGACCGCCAACTGTCGCCACCGCCCGACGGCATCTTGCAGGCGACGCTCAACACAACTCAACTCCATTTGCTTATAGGCCGCACGACGATCGCCGGCCAAGCCGCGAAGTTGCTCTCCGATACGACCTCGCATTTCCAGGCATTCCGTGCGGGCGCTGTCGAGCTGTTCTAGTTTGGCCGCAAGTTTATCCCAACGCCGCACAAGTTGTTCCGCGGTCGTGCCGTCAAGTTGTTCGGCGAGTTCCTCCTCGGAACACGTGCCGGCCAGCGCGGTGGCAATTTCGGCTTGCAGTCGCTCGCTGTGCTGACCGAGGACTTGCGATTGCGCATATGCCTGAGCCCGCTGCCGGTAGTCCTCGACCCCCTCCGCTGCGGCGTCGCGGAGCATCGCTTGCCGCCGCGTTTTCATTTTGCCAACCGCCCGGGCAATTTCGTGCTGCTCGGCGGAAGCGGTACGAGCCTCCGCTTTTAATTCCGCAAGCCGCTCGAGCCAATCCTGCTGC
>JAYZEI010000015.1:0-4266 GCA_036337375.1 Planctomycetota bacterium
CAGATCGCCAGTGCGTACTGCGCGTCAGAGGCCATGTCGCCTTGCGGTTTGTTGGCCAAATAATACTGCAGGTCCTTAATCGCGTTGTCGAATTGTTTAAGCCGCTGAAAGACGAGCCCCCGCAGAAAGCGGCCGCGGCGCGTTGTGTCTTCGTCCGCCTTGCCGGCCAGCAACTTGTTGAGCGGATCGGCTGCCTTGTCGAATTCTCCTTTCGCAAAGTAAACCGCGCCGATGCCGTACTGAGCGGGTGCGGAAAATTCGCTCTGCGGATACTTTTGTAGCACTTCGCTGTAGCGCGCGATCGCCGGGTCGAATTTCTTTTGCTCCTGAGCCTGCTCTCCGAGCTGATACAAGGACTGACCGCGATACTGGCTTTCGGGGAACTTCGTGACGAGTTGTTCCAGTCGGGCCGTCGCGCCGACGGCATCATCCAGCGCGATATAACTCTGCGCTGCGGCCAGCAGCACTTCGTCGCCGCGATTCCAATCGGGCAGTGACTTGATCGCCTCGTCGTAGGCAGCGATGGCCTCCTTATCGCGATTCATTTCGTTGTGACTGCGGCCGATCAGCAGCTGTGCTTCTGCCCGCTGCTGGGGATCTTTGACCGCCGCCAAGGCACCGCCGAGATGCGCCACGGCGGCGTCGTATTTTTTCGCCTGATAGATGCACCAGCCGATTCTCAAATTGGCCCTCGGCGCGCGGGCGTGCTGCGGAAACTTGGTGACAAGCTGGCGATAAAATTGCTCGGCCTTGGCCGTGTTGGCAGCCACGTCGACTGCCCCTTCATCCAGCAAATACCCTTCCGCCGCAATGTAAAGGACTGCAGGAACCAGGTCGCTGCCCGTGAACAGCGCGTCTTGATTGGCCAAAAACCGTTCGGCCCGCTGGCGAGCACCCGCATGATCCGACTCGCCGAGCGAGGCCAGCGCGGACATGTATACCGCCTGCGGCGCGAGCGCATGCTTGGGATTCGCCGTGCCGAAAGCGTCGTACAGCGCGACCGTTGCTTTGCGGTGTTCGGACAATTCGTACAGGGCGTCGATGCGCGTCATTTCTACATGCGGAACAAAGGCCAGCGGGGCGGAATCACCCGCCGCCTTCGCATCGTTGACGACCTTGGCCAACGGGCCCTGCTTGATCGACTGCAAAACTTTGTTCAACGCGTCGACCGCCTGTTGCGGCTTTTTGTCTTTCAGGTACGTCCGGCCCAGCCAGTAGCCCGCCTCGATCGCTTCGACCGTGTTGCCACCGGCCAACGGTTGCAACCGTTGGGTCGCCGGTCCAAATTGGTCCAACTGAAAGTAGCAGCGTCCCGCCGCCAGTAGTGCAGCCGCTTTGTATTGACTGTTGGGAAATCGTTTCTCCAGGTCGATGAAAACCGCCGCGGCACCGTTGTTGTCGCCCGCCTCCATGCGGCAGTGGCCGCAACGCAGCGCGGCAAAATCGGCGAGCGGAAAGTCCTTGACCTGAGAAACGGCTTGAAACAGCTTTTCCGCCTCGGCGAATTTGCCCCCGTCAAACTGTGCCATGCCTAGCCGCAAGCGAATCTCGCTGGCCAGCGCGTGTTTTTGGAACTCAGCGTTGGCGAGAAATTTCTGATACGTCAGCGCAGCTTCGGCGGGCTTATCGAGTTCCTGCTGCGTCGTCCCCAGCGCGTAGTAGGCGTCGGGTACCAGCGGGCTTTTGCCGTAGGACTGAATGACTTTGCCGTAAGCGGCCACGGCCGCCGCGAGGTCACCGGCCGCGTAGAGCGACTCGCCCTGGAAATAGCAGGCTTTGGCCGCATGCGGACTGGTCGCGTACTTGCCGACCGTTTCGCCGAACGCGGCAGCGGCCGCCCTATAATCCTCAGCTTTCTGGGAACCGGCGGCCGTCTGATAATAGGCCATTGCCAGGTTGTACTGAGCGCCGTCTTTATTCTTGAACTGCGGGTACTTAGTCAGCATCGATTTGAAGCTGACCGCGGCTTCCGGGTACTGCTTTAAATGAAGCTGACAAATGCCCAGATAATAGGTCACCCGGTCAACGCGCTCGTCTTGCGGGTACTTCGTCAGGAACGTCTTCCACTTGACCGCCGAGCGAGCGTAAAAGCCGCTGTTCTGCAGCGCGGCTGTCGCATTGAACTCGCGCACTGCCGCTTGATTCTTTCCTTCGTTCGGCTGTGCATTACCCAAACAAAACGGCTGCGACAGCGCGACGAACAAACCCGTTACAATATAAGCGCGCAGAGATCCGAAAGAAAATCGCTGCATCGTGCCGATCCTCCAAATTGATGACGAAAGGGCCGAGAAGTGTCACGAAAGGACGGGACAACGGCTGCCGTGCGTCGAGTTTCGCAGGCGAGATTCATCTGGTCGGCGGCCATGCCACATCCGTGGTTTACCAGGGTGCGTTTCGGTTGCAAGATGCAGACAATTCGACTATTCTGCACGCCCTGCAGGCATCATCGTGACGCCCCCTTTCGTGCTTGTCAACCATTTGCGTCCGTTCTGAGACGTACTAACACTAAAGGGGGGTTCTCGTTGTCTTTAGATAGATCAAACAAACCGGGTCTCTTTGTGACCGTGCCTTCGGGTCACGCAGTGATCCGATGATCTAGGGGGCCATGATCAAGGCATCCGACGCAAACGCAAGAGTTCTACGAATCGATCCGCGCGACGATGTTCTCGTCGCACTGACCGATCTGGACGCAGGAATGGCCGTCGAAGACAGTGGAGCCTCCGTGACGCTGCGCGAAGCGGTTCCCGCCAAACACAAAATCTCGATTCGTGATCTGCCCCGCGGTTCGCGGATTCAAATGTACGGCACGACGGCTGCCGAGGCAGTGTGCGACATCGTGGCGGGCGACCGGATCACGACCGGCAACGTGATCCACGCCACGGCCGACGTGACGACGGATGCGGTGCGGACAACTTGGCAGCCGCCCGATGTTTCGCGGTGGCGCGACGCGACTTTCTTGGGTTACGCACGCGAAGACGGGCGGGTCGGTACGGCCAATTACTGGATCGTTGTGCCGTTGGTGTTTTGCCAGAACCGCAACCTGCTGATGCTGCAAGATGCCCTGCTGGAAGGGCTGGGTTACGCACCGGATCGCAGCTACCAGTCACACACCCGCATGCTGATCGACCTCTATCGCAACGGCACGTGCGCGGGCGAGATTCTGGATGTCGATTTTAAGCACGAAGTGAAAAGCCAACCCGAATCCAAACGGATTTTTGACAACGTCGATGGCGTTAAGTTCCTCAAACATGAACTCGGTTGCGGCGGGACGTTCGACGATGCCTATACGCTGTGCGGCCTGCTGGCGGGCTACATCAACCATCCCAACGTGGCCGGGGCAACGGTGCTGAGCCTCGGTTGTCAGAAAGCACAAATCGAGAACCTGGAACAGGAAATTTACCGCCGAAATTCGAAATTCAACAAGCCGCTGTACATTTTGGAGCAGCAGCAGCTTGGTACCGAATCCGCATTCATGAGCGCCGCACTCAAACACACGTTTGCCGGTTTGATGCAGGCCAACGAGTGCCGGCGCGAGCCCGCAGCGCTGAGCCATCTGTCAATCGGCCTGGAATGCGGCGGTTCGGACGGCTTCTCCGGCATCAGTGCCAATCCGGCGATCGGTCACGCGGCCGACTTGACCGTCGCGCTGGGCGGCACGGTCGTTCTTTCCGAGTTCCCCGAACTTGCAGGCGCGGAACAGGATCTGGTTAACCGTGCGGTCGATCAACCTACAGCCGAGCGGTTCATGCAAATCATGCAAACGTATTCCGCACGGGCCGAGGCGGTCGGCAGCGGTTTTGACCAGAACCCGTCGCCCGGCAACGTCGCCGACGGTTTGACGACCGACGCCATTAAGTCGCTCGGCGCAGCAAAAAAGGGCGGCTCATCGCCCGTCGTCGACGCGCTCGATTATCCCGAAATGGTGACCAAGCCCGGCTTGAATCTGCTTTGTACTCCCGGCGGCGACATTGAGTCGGTAACCGCCATGGTCGGGTCCGGTGCGAACGTTGTTTTGTTCTCGACCGGCCTCGGAACACCAACGGGCAACCCCATCGCCCCGGTACTGAAAGTCTCCAGCAACAACGAAGTCGCCCAGAAGATGCCCGACATCATCGATATTGACGCCGGCGGCATCATCAACGGCAAAACAACGATCGACCGTGTTGGTGAACAAATTCTCGATCGCATCGTCCGAACCGCCAGCGGCCAATCTCAAACCTGCGCTCAGGTACTGGCCCAAGACGATTTCATTCCCTGGAAAAGAGG
>JAYZEI010000016.1:0-9612 GCA_036337375.1 Planctomycetota bacterium
GCCGAGCGGCAAATTTTCCGCATCGACCACTACCTCGGCAAAGAGACCGTACAGAACATGCTTGTGCTGCGGTTCGCCAACACGATCTTTGAACCGATCTGGAACCGCAACTACATCGACCATGTACAGATCACCGTGGCGGAAGAAATCGCCGTTGGTCGCCGCGGGGGCTACTACGACAGGGCCGGTGTGCTCCGCGACATGTTTCAAAATCACTTGCTGCAGCTGCTGATGGTCACGGCGATGGAAGTACCCGCTCGATTCAACGCCAACCTCGTCCGCGACGAAAAAGTAAAAGTCCTGCAGGCAATCCGGCCGCTCGACGCGGAGCAGGCGATCGAGCGCACCGTCCGTGCCCAGTACGCCGGCTACCTGGACGAGGAAGGGGTGCCGCCCGATAGCCAGACCGCAACGTTTGCCGCCCTGCATCTGAGCGTCGATAACTGGCGGTGGCAGGGAGTTCCGTTTTATCTGCGCAGCGGCAAGGCGATGTCGTGCCGCACGACGCAAATCGTCATTCAATTCCGCGAACCGCCGCACATGATGTTTGCCGCCGCGGGCGATCGCGCCATCGACGCCAATCGCATGGTGATACAAATACAGCCGGCCGAGGGCATCCAGATTCACTTTCAATCCAAGGTGCCCGATTCCGAAATGAAGTTACAGATGACGAATCTCGACTTCCGCTTCTCGCAACACGCTGGCGAAGGTCTGCCCGACGCCTACCAACCGCTGCTGCTGGATGTACTGGAAGACGACGCCAGCCTCTTCGCCCGCAGCGACGAAGTGGAATTGGCCTGGGGCATCATCGATCCGATCGTCGCCGCCTGGACCGAAACGGGAAGACCGGAACTCGCCTCGTACGAAACCGGTTTCTGGGGTCCGGAATGTTCTACCGACTGGATGCGAGCGCAGCAGCGGGAGTGGTTTGACACGTGTCCGGTGTTGCATTAGCCAACACCTGCCAGCCGCCAGAAACCACCAGTTTCTATACAGCACGCCGAGCCGCGGCATTACAATGACAGCATGAAACCTCACCTTACACTCGGCGACCTCGCCATCGACTTTCCCGTCGTCCAGGCCGCCCTGTCGGGTTACAGCGACTGGCCGATGCGCGTCATTGCTCGGCGGCTGGGGGCGGCTTATACGCTTTGTGAGGTAATGCTCGACAAGTTTGTCGTGGATGTGACCCGCGGTTCGAAAGCGAAACGATATTTAAAAGTCAGCAACGAAGAACACCCCGTCGGCGGGCAGCTGATGGGGGCGATCCCCGAAAACTTCGGGACGGCGGCCGCCAAACTGGTCGAAGCGGGTTTCGACGTCATCGATATCAATTTCGGCTGCCCCGTGAAAAAGGTGCTGGGCAAATGCCGCGGTGGGTTTCATCTGAGCCAGCCCGACACGGCCCTGGAAATCGTTCGCCGTGTGCGCGATACCGTGCCCGTTGGAATTCCCGTTACCGTCAAGATGCGGCGGGGGATCGACGACACCAACGAAAGCCGCGATAAATTTTTTGCGATCCTGGACGGCGCGTTTGAAATCGGCGTAGCGGCGGTTACCGTTCACGGCCGGTCCGTCGTGCAGCGTTACAACGGGGCGAGCAACTGGGATTTCCTCCGCGAGGTGAAAACGCATCTCGGCCACCGTACGATGCTGGGCAGCGGCGACTTATTCTCAGCCCGAATGTGCATCGACATGATGCAGAAAACGGGCGTCGACGGCGTGACCGTGGCGCGAGGCGCCATCGGCAATCCGTGGGTTTTTTCCCAGGCGCGGGCGCTGGCCCGCGGCGAGCCGCTGCCGGCCCCGCCCGGCCTTTTCGAGCAGCGCGACGTGATCCGCGAACATTTTGCGCTGGCGGGCGAACACTACGGCGACCAGCGCTGCTGCGCACTGATGCGAAAATTCGGCATCAAATACTCGCGGCTGCATCCCGACGGGATTGCGGTGCGGAATGCGTTCGTGCAGGTTCGACAGCCGGAAGACTGGCAGGCGGTTTTGAACGACTGGTACGCCGAAGACCGCCCCGGCATCCATCCGCCGGAGGCGCCGGAAAAGGCCGACACGCCGGGGGGAGAGTGCCTGGTGACGAACGCCTAGACATTCGTCAGGCGTGCAGCGCGGCATCGATTTCGGCGATCACCTCGACATCCGTTTCCACGCTGCTTCGTTGCACCAGTTCATCCCGGGCCGATGGTTGGTCGTAGCGGCCCAGCGCCCACGCGGACGCGGCACGGACCAACGGCTCGCTGTCGTTCAATCCTTTGGTCAGTGCGGGAATTGCCGAGGGATGCCTCTGGTTGCCCAACACAATTGCCGCATTCCGCAAAATACCCCGCCGCCGCGGCCGCCACAGCGGTGTACGGCGAAAGTGATGGCGGAACTGCCCGTCGTCCATATCGAACAACGGGGCCAAAGCGACGGGATTGGCGTTCTCGCGCGGCATTAAAGCCGGTTCGGCGGTCGCAGGGGCAAAGTGATTCCATGGACAAACGTGCTGGCAGACGTCGCAGCCGAACAGCCAGTCGCCCACGCCTTCCCGCAGCGGCGCAGGGATGGTCTCTTTCAATTCAATCGTCAGGTAACTGATGCAGCGGCGCGCGTCCAACACATAGGCGTCCACAAATGCATCCGTGGGGCAGGCGTCCAAACAAGCGGTGCAGGTGCCGCAGTGGTCGGTCGCCGTCGGCTCGTCGTATACCAATTCTTGATCGGTCAGCAGCGCCGCGAGAAAAAACCAGCTGCCGGCATCGGTGTTGAGCAACAGCGTGTTTTTGCCGATCCAGCCCAGCCCCGCCAGCTGCGCGAATTCGCGCTCCAGCAACGGTGCGGTATCAACCACGCCACGAACCTCTGCCTCGGGAACCAGGTCCTGCAGATCTTCGGCCAGCTCGTTGAGCCGCCCGCGGATTAAATCGTGATAATCGCCCCCCCAGGCATAACGCGAAATCCTGGCCTCCGCCGGCCCCGGCTCGGCAGGAACGACCGTGCGATAGTTCATCACCAACATCAAGATGCTGCGGGCACCGTCCAACACAAACCGCGGGTTTTCATAGGCCTCCCGCCGATCCGGCAAGTAGTGCATTTGCCCGGCGTAGCCCGCTTCGAGCCATTCACCAAATCGTGAAATCCCTTCCGGCGTGACTGCCCGACAGGCGCCGCTGGCGTTGAACCCCAGTTCCAATGCCTTTCGTTTTAGCTGCGTAGTTAGCTCGTTTGGTGACATCAGCGAGTTATTTTAGCCGGTTCCTATGCCAGACGGTTCCTATACCAGACGGTTAATTGCAGGAGTAAGGCTCCGGTCACACCGGGAGTTCCCAGCCGGCTCGGACGAGGCCAGGCCCTCCCCATGTTCTGGGACCCGATTCTAGCCGACGCGCTAATTGTTTTTTACATGGGGGAATTGAGAGATTGGGGTTTATTCGACTGGTTGCGATCATTTCTTGCCAAGCCGCCGGTACCCAAGTAGCCTGAAATTTATCGTTCCGTTAAACAATCGCTATGTATTTTCACGGGGTTCCACCATGAACAGGCTGATCCAACTCGGTCTTGTCTTATGCGCGTTTATGACCGTCACCACGACCGCCCGTCCTGCGGCCGCCGACGATCCGAGCAGCTGCGGTGGATGTCACCACGGGTACTACAGCGCCTTTTACAGTCGGCGGTTTCTCGATAAGCAGCCACCCTATTTTTCACAGTTTCCTCCGGTCTATTATTCCAGCACGATCATTCCGCGTCCGTTTGGCTGGAGTCCGTTCGCCTTGCGGCCCACAGACTTCGATCAAATTCCGCGTGTCGCTCCCGAGCCCAAAACTGTCGAGAATCCGCACGTCGAAGAACAACGCGGCGGGGCCCTGAAACGTAACGACCGAACGAAAACCGCCTCAACGCCGCGGATGATCTACAATCCGTATGTGGTGAGCAACCCGGCACCGCCCCAACTGGTTCAAACAGAGGCCGAAAACTGAGGGAGATCTCAAACTCAAATTGGCAAACCTGTGAAGGCCGGCCATTACACAATTTTTGGCGCTGCAACCGCCCGCTCTCCCCAGCGGACTCCGCTGGCAAGTATTCGCTAGCAACGCTGCCGACGGCGGTAAGATTTGCGCCCCTGTGTTAGGGGGCAAATCGACCTGGACAAGGCTGGTTAAATCGCTATTCTACCGCCCCTCCTAGTTGCGCGCCAGCGGGCAATTAGGGCGCGTCGAATGTTCCGGCGGGTAAGGCCATGGCCGCGTAAGACTGCACGGTGACGCAGCGCGCAATCCAGGTGAAAAGGAGTTTGCCGATGACGTGGCGGCTTGCAGTTGTTGTTATTTTAACCGTGGTGGCGAGCGGCTGTCGAACACCAGACGTTGGTATCGACCCCTTCGGGCGGACAACGATTCCGCCACCAGCCACGGGTGCCGTATCGCGATCGGGTACCGGTGATCCGTACTACAGCGGAGTCAGGTCCGGCGGCGCGCCGTCCCTGGTACCGCTGGACCGGGGTATTTCCAACAAGGTATCGGCAACCTCCGCGCTACCGGTCTCTTCGTCCACCCGGGGCTGGAACTCTACCGGCAACAGCGCCAGTGCGGCGGACATACCCGGCCGTTTACGTCCCGTGCCAACAGACCTTGGCGATTTGACTCGCGCGACAAACGTCTCGCTCACCGGCGGCACCCCGGCAGCCTGGGAAAAACATCCCGCCTCACCGGCGGCCTACCGGGAAAACATCACCGGCAGGGCCTCCCCCGCCACAGTCAGGCCACAAATTCATCGCGTGCAATACTCCCACGTGGATAACGCCGATCGAACCGATATCGCCACTTTGCCGCAAACAGACGGCAAAACACGCGGCCAAATTACCACTTCTCGCCTGGGCAACCATACCGTGGACACTACCGCAGGGCGGTACGGGCATGCTTCGGACTACACTTGGTTGAAAGGCCGGCTAGAATATATTGCCAGCCAGCGGCAATGGAAGCTGCGGTACATTTCACTAAACCAAGAAACAGACACCTTCGGAGGCAGTGTGATTTTGTCGGATCTCACAGAATTGGAAAACTATCGTACCGGCGATTTTGTCCTCGTACGTGGCCGGTTGGCGGACATACCGTCCGACAGCCGGACGGTCTCGCCCGTCTTTTCCGTGACGCGCCTCAACCGGCAAAACTAACCGCTTCCCAAGCCGGCCAGGTCCACACCGCCGTTCGCAGCGGCCGGTCGTGGGCACTACCGGGTCAATCGAGACTCGCACCCATGACCTTGATATCGCGCGCTCGGCAGGCGTTGAGCAAGATCAAGGAATACGATTCCGAAATCGAATCGTTAACGGACGAAGAGTTGCGAAAGCGCAATCTCTCGTTGCGCTATCGCGCCAAGGCGGGCGAACCGACGGACCATCTGCTGCCCGAGTGCTATGCACTTGTCCGCGAAGCGGCATGGCGGCGGCTGCGGATGAAGCACTTCGACGTGCAGTTGATCGGCGGCGCGATCATGCACTACCACAGTGTCGCCGAAATGGCGACAGGCGAAGGAAAAACGCTGACGGCCACACTACCGATGGTGCTCAACGCGCTGATCGGCAAAGGCTCGCACCTCGCCACCGTCAACGACTACCTGGCGCGCCGCGACGCCGATTGGATGCGGCCCGTTTACGAAAGCCTCGGGCTGACCGTGGGCGTGATTGAAACGGAAATGGAGAGGCCCGAGCGGCTGGCGGCTTATCGCTGCGACCTAACGTATGGAACGGCCAAAGAATTTGGTTTCGATTTCCTCCGCGATCGCTTGCTGCTGCGGCGCATTGCCCAGGAACCCTCCAACTTACTGACCCGCATGATGGGCAGCCAACACGGGGGAGGGGGCGACGAGGAATGCGTTCACCGCGATCCGCATTTCTGTTTGGTCGACGAGGCGGACAGTATCCTCATCGACGAAGCTCGCACACCGCTGATCATCAGTGCAGCGGCTACTGCCGAACAGGTGGCCGCCGTGGAGGCTTATAACTGGAGCGCGTCGGTCGCGGACGAATTCGAGGAAGACGAACATTACGAATACGACCATGAAAAAAAGAAAGTCGAACTCAACGCCGATGGTCGACGACTCGTGAGATCACTGCCGCACCCCGAAGCGCTCGACGACATCGGCATGGTTAACATCTACGAGTATGTCGAACGCGCGGTCAAGGTCGCCCGGGAGTTCTTTCTCGACCGCCACTACGTTGTCCGGGATGGCGAGATCGTGATCGTCGACGAATTCACCGGCCGATTGGCCGAAGGCCGGAAATGGCGCGCCGGTATCCATCAATCGGTGGAAGCCAAACAAGGCGTCGAAGTCACCGTCGAAACCGGCCAAGCCGCCAGGGTCACGGTGCAGGACTATTTCCTCCGCTACAAAAAGCTGGCCGGCATGACGGGCACCGGCAGGACTAGCGCACGCGAACTCAAAAAAATCTATAAGCTGAATGTCCTCCGCATTCCGACCAACAAACCGGTAATTCGACAGGAACTGCCGACCCAGACTCACCCGACCACCGACAACAAATGGCAGGCTGTCGCGGATGAAATTGCGGAATTGCATGCCCAGGGCCGTCCGGTGCTCGTGGGCACTCGGTCGATCGACAAATCGGAACAAATCGCGCAGTTACTCGACGAACTGAAAATTGAACACCAGATTCTCAACGCCAATCACGTGGCGGCCGAAGCAGAAATCGTCGCACAGGCCGGACGCCTCAGATCGGTGACAATCGCTACCAATATGGCCGGACGTGGAACCGACATCATTCTCGGCGGAAATCCCGAACCATTAGCCTGGGGCCGGTTAAAGGACCAATACGAGACGCGAATTGAAGTGCCGCCCGACGTCTGGGAGGAGACGGTCACCGCGATCAAAGCCGAAGAAAAGATGGATTCGGAGCGGGAGCAGATCCTCAAGGTCGGCGGGCTTCACGTCATTTGCACCGAATGGCACGACTCGGCCCGCATCGACAATCAGTTGATTGGACGCTGCGGTCGGCAGGGCGACCCCGGAAGCTTCCGGCGGTATGCCGCGGTCGATGACGACATTCTCGAAACAGGCTACGGCCCCAAAAAGGCCGAAAGATTAAAGGACCGCCAAGCGAACGCTGCCGAGGAAATCGCGGGCATGGACTCGACATTCCGAACGGCGCAGCGCAAAGTCGAACGACGCCACTTTCGTGACCGCAAAGCGTTGATGTACTACGAAAAACAGCGAAAGAAACTCCAGATCCAAATGGGATTGGATCCGTATTTGGATACACCCGGATAACATCCCCACGCCCGCGATCGGCTCCGTCCCCGTGCCGCCTGGGATCGTTTGCGTTTTCGTCATCTGAAACAGCCATGTCCACAGCCGCCGCTCAATCCATCCAGACGCCACGTTTCGCACCCCCGCTGCACATCGGGCCGGTCGAGGTCGATCCGCCGGTCCTGCAAGCGCCCATGGCCGGATTCACAAATTACGCGTTTCGGCAAATTGTCCGCGAGTTCGGGGGCGCCGGCTTGCAGGCGACTGAGATGATCAATGCCAAGGGCTTTCTTTACATCAACAAAATTCACCACTCGTTTCCCGATCGATTGTGGGGTGTTGCCGGCGAACCGCGGCCGTTGGCCGTGCAAATTTGGGACAACGACCCCGACGATTTGGCCGCCGTCGGCGCGAGGCTTGCGCACGAATTCAACGTCAGCGTCGTCGATATCAACTTTGGCTGCCCCGTGCGCCAGGTTACCGAACGGGCGCACAGCGGCAGCTACCTACTCAAGCAACCGGAGCGGATGGGCGAGATCATCGAACGGGTCGTGGCGGCATGCGCACCCACTCCGGTCACCGCCAAAATTCGCCTGGGTTGCACGCGGGATAATATCAACGCCATCGACATCGCCCAAGTCGTCGAAGCCGCCGGGGCTGCGGCCCTCACCGTACACGGCCGAACCGCTCAAGATTTCTTTAAAGGCTCGGCCGATTGGGATCGAATTTCCGCTATCAAGCCGTACCTCCGTAAAATTCCGCTCATTGGCAACGGCGATCTCGATTCCCCCGAGGCCGTGGTTGCGGCGCTGAAACATTATGACGTCGACGGCGTGATGATCGCGCGGGCGGCGCTCGGCCGACCCTGGCTGTTTCGTCAATGCCAGGCCGCTCTCTGCGGAGAACCCATCCCGGCGGACCCCACACTGGCCGAGCAGCGGGAACTAATGCTGCACCACTACGATCTGATTTGTGATCGCTTCGGAGAGAAAAAGGGCACCGTCCTGATGCGCAAATATGCCTGCTGCTACGCCCAGGGCCGCCGCGGCGCAAGGGGATTCAGGAGCAACATCGCGAATGTCGCGAACAGACGGGCATTCTTAGCCGTGGTCGAAACGGATTTTCCGTCTTAAAACCGCTGCGGCGACCGGCTACTGCCGCCGTCGATCATCGCTGCCGTCTCATCTCTCCGGACTTGAGGCGAGACACGTAGTCGTTCACTTTCGTCTTCAGCACGCCTGAAATGATGACGAGGCCGATGATATTCGGAAATGCCATACTAAACAGCATCATGTCGGAAAAATCGAGGACGGCTTTTAAAGACAAGATTGGACCCAGGATCACGGCGATTACAAATACGATTCGATAAGGCACCACACCGCGGCGACCGAACAGATACTCCGCGGCACGTTCCCCGTAGTAACTCCACGAGATCATCGTCGAATACGCGAATATACAGACTGCGATGCAGAGCAAATACGGAACCCAATCTCCGAGCGTACGAAACGCATCTGCGGTCATCGCGATGTCCTTTTGCTTGGCAATTTCTTCAACAAACGGCTGGCCCGTGGCCGGGTCGATATGCGACTTCGTAATCAGCAGCGCTAATGCGGTCATCGTGCAGACGACAATCGTGTCAATGAACGGCCCGATCATGGCCACGATTCCTTCCCGTACCGGTTCGTCCGTCTTCGCCGCCGCATGCGCAATCGCCGCGGAACCCAATCCCGCCTCGTTGGAAAAAGCCGCCCGCCGGGCGCCGGTAATCAAAACGCCAATCATCCCGCCGAACACAGCCTCGGGCGAAAAGGCGCTCTGAAAGATGCTGCCAATCATTTCCGGAACCTGGCCGGCATTCTTCAAAATAATAATCAGACACACGGTGCAATAGAACACGCACATCGCCGGAACCATCTTGCTCGTCACTTCTCCGATCCGCTTGATTCCCCCGATGATGACGCAACCGACCAACACCGCCAGAATCACTCCAAACAGCCAGGCATAGTCATTACTGACCCCAAATTCGCTGGACAGAATTTTGAATGTCTGATTGCCCTGAAACATATTTCCACCACCAAATGCCGCCAACATGGTGAAGATCGCAAACATAATTCCAAAGATTTTTCCAAGCGGAGCCAGCGACGGATATTTTTCCTTAATGCCGTCCTCCAAATAGATCATCGGCCCCCCCAGAACCCTTCCGTCTGGAGTTACCCGGCGATACAACTGCGCAAAGGAACAACTGACAAATTTCGACGACATCCCGAAAAACGCAATAAACCACATCCAGAAGACCGCACCCGGACCGCCCGTGGCAATCGCGACGGCAACCCCCGCGATGTTTCCAAGCCCTACCGTCGC
>JAYZEI010000017.1:0-26639 GCA_036337375.1 Planctomycetota bacterium
TGGCTCTCCGGGTCGATGGAAAAATGCAGATTGCTACGGTAGGGGCGAAAGCCCGTGAGAACATAGTCCTCCCCATCGCGGTAGTCTCCACCCCCGCCGGTTGCAAAGTTTTTGCTGCCGTGAAAATGCCGCACATCGAATGCCCATGTCCTCTTCTTGGGTTTGGCATCCGGCAACACCCGCTCGGCGATGAAGCGGGCGGTCTTGAGGTAGGCCATTACCTGATGCGGCGACATGAGGTGGGCTTCGCCGAACTTGTCGAAGCCGTGCTCCACGTGATCGGGCGGCAGTAAGCCATTGAAATCAAAATTTACCCCGAATAGGTCATGTAGCGTGTGGGTGTATTCGGCCCGGGTGAGCCGCTTCAAGGGATTGGCCGGACGTTGGGCGAGGATGTGTTTCTGAATGATTTGCAAGGCCTCAGAACGAGCCGCAGCAGTGGGTTGCGGTTCCTTCTCCGGAGGCATTTCGCCCGCCTCGAGGACGGAGGCTACGGTTTCCAGCAGTTCTAGATCCGAGAAGAGTGCGTCTAGTGGCCGGTCCAGTCGTACCTTGCCCTTGGGCTTCTCAGGTCCATGGCATTTCACGCAGTGTTGGGTGAAGAATTGTTCCAGCTTTGGTTCTGCACAGAGGACTCCATGTGGGGCCAACAGCAGAAGCGTCACTATCCAGCGCCACCGCATCATGACAATAAGTCGAAGGCTGCAGAACTTTCGCCAAAACGAACGCCCTGGGCACCGAATTGCTGGAGCAAGCCGAGATAGAGGTTGCTCATTGGGACATCCTTCCGCCGCCAATGACCAGAGGTTTTCATGCGGCTATCAAAGACCAGTGCCGGCAGGTCATCGAAGTTATGGGAGTTGGCGCTGCCCATGGAGGCCGTGAGGAGCGTGGTGGTCTGGTCAAACAGCGATTGATTGCCCACCGTGCGTTCTTTCATCGTGTTGAGCGTGGTGCTTATGCGTTTAAGGATCGCATGTTCCAGCATGAGCAATTTGTTGATCTTCTCCGGCTTCTTGCCATGGTGGGAGAGGTCATGGTAGTTACCGTTGATGTCCGGTTCCTTGAAGCCTTCCCAGAATGGGATCTGCAGGGTTACGGCCCTCGTGGAATCGGTTTCCAGGGCCAACACGGCCAGATCCAAAAGCGTGCCCACGTAGTCATCAACTGATTTGCGGTCGAAGTTCTCCAGGTCGTAATCGACCTGCGGCTTAGAGCGGTCTGCCCAGTAGGCACGTCGCTTTACGGACTGTTCCACCTCACGCACGGAGTTGAGGTACTCGTCCAGTTTGGCGCGGTCCGTGGCGTTAAGCCGTTTCTCCATGGACTTGGCCTGGCGAAAGACGACGTCGAGGATGCTGCGATCCTCAGCGAGGATCTGCTGCTGCGCTTGCTCGTTCTCGTTGACCTGGAAAAGCAGGTTGAAGATCTTCCGAGGCGAGTCAATCTGATGCACCGGCAGCCCATGCTTGTCCCATGCGATCTGGGAGAAGTTTAGGTTTTCGCCTGCCTGGAATACCAGTGATCGGAAGCGAGTTTCGTTGCCGATCAGTCCCGCCACCGCCTGGTCGATGGAGATGCGGTTCTTGCGGTGCAGCTTGTTATAGTAACCGGATAGAATGCCGACGCAGGGTGTGTGTCCGAAACCGTTTTGCACGGCGGGGTTGTCCAGCCCACTGAACACCTTCAGGTGTTCAAAGTGATCAGACAACTCCGCAAGTAGTGGCGGCGTCTGGTCGAATCCGCCATCCTTCTGCGGAATCAGTTCAGGCTGATAAAAGCTGAGGTGATTAACAATCGTGAGCAGTCTTCGCGGCGATTCCGCGTCGGCCACTTGCCCGAGGCTCTCCAGTCGCGGCAACAACAACGCCACGCCTGCTCCTGCCAGGAACGTGCGCCGCTTCATAACGTTGCTTGATAGGTCCATTTCAAACTGATCGTATCAAGGCCTTCGCATTGAGTAAAGTAAAAAAAGACCCTGGATAAGCGGCGTTAGACAGCTACTGCAGGTCTATACGGTCGCTATGAATTAGTTGAATTCAGCCAATAGCTTATGCGAGGCCAAGGGCAGGGCGAGTGGGCGATGCGGGGCCAGCGCGGTCATCCGCTGAAGTTGCCTAATCGTCCTCGCGGCCGCTCTTCGTGCGCGCTAACGCCGAAAAACGCGCCGAAACGAATACCGGCTCAGTTCCGGCAGGCTGCGGCCCCCGCACGATGATCGCGGCGGCGCCGCAGGTCGAATCGACCAGTTGAATGCCTCGTGACGGCCCGAGGACACTGACCGCCGAAGCCAGACTGTCGGCTGTCATGCAGTCCCGCGCAACGACCGTGACGCTGGACGGTGTCGTCAATCCGAGCCCCGTCGCCGGATCGATGATGTGCGAATAGCGAATTCCGTCAACGACCACAAATTGCCAGGCGTCCCCCGAAGTCGCCACCGCTTGCCGCGCCAGGCTGAGGAACCGACTCGGTTCTTCACCCGGGCGTAGCGGCGCGATTCCGATTCGCCAGCCGTCTTTTCCGGGCGGCGGTTCGCCGATGGCAATGTCGCCGCTGCCGTCAACGATCGCCCGCGTTATCCGCTGATCCTTCAAAACTCGCAGCCCTTCATCGGCGGCGTAGCCCTTGGCGATGCCGCCGAGATCAAGCCGCATGCCGGCACGCCGCAGCTGCGCCGTTTGGCCGGCGTCATCGAGTTGCATCAGGTGAAAACCGACGCCGCGCCGGGCCGCCTCCAGGCGGTCCGCAGGCGGCAGTTCTTTGCGGCGGCGCGATCGACGCCATAAGGACGTAAACGGTCCGACCGTTACGTCAAACGCCCCGCCGGTTTTTTGCGCAAGGTATTGTGAACGCCGCAATACGGTCCAGAGTTCGTCACTGATGCGTACGGGCTGTGGCGTTGGCGAAGCTTTGCTGAGGCGGCTTAACTCGCTCTCGGGCAAGTAATCGCTTAGGATCGCGTTGAGTTGCTTGATTCGCGCAAACGCCGCCGCGGCAGCGAGGTTTGCAGACCGGGTATCGCTGGCATAGAATACGAGTTTGAACGGAACGCCCATGTGCGGTTCGGTAAACTCGAACTTTTCGAGTGCCCGCCCGTTTTTCGTCTCCGCACGAGAGTGCGTGGCGATGGGGAAGTTCGCCACGACTACAGCCATTAGGATCAATCGCGACATGGAAGTCCGTTCAAGAGTGCCTATGCGTATTCATTCAAGTTTACCCCGCTGGTGTGCGATCGTCTATTTGGCGGGCGTCGTGCTATTTCTGGCCGTCCGTCCGGGGGTGTCACAGGAGCCTGCCCCGACTGCCGGCGGCAAGGCCCGTCCGCTGCTGGTCGTCGCAAATTCAGTGGCCAAATCCGAACAGGAGATGAAGTCCTACACGGATCAGATTCCCAACACGCAAGCAAAATTTGACATGCTGCCGATCCCCGGCGGCACGTTTACGATGGGGAGTCCCGAAGATGAAGAAGATCGCTTCGACGACGAAGGCCCGCAGTTCAAAGTCAAGGTCGAGCCGTTCTGGATGGGCAAGTGTGAGGTTAGTTGGGATGAATATGAACCGTTCATGATGTGCCTGGACATCGCCTACCGTCGGCAAAACGACGTTCAGCTGACCTCGCTGGAAAAGAATGCCGATGCAGTTTCGCGGCCGACGAAGCCCTACACCGACATGACCTTCGGCATGGGCAAGGATGGCTATCCGGCCATCTGCATGACGCAACTCGCCGCGGGCATGTATTGCAAATGGCTGACGCAAAAGACCGGGCGGTATTATCGGCTGCCGACGGAGGCCGAGTGGGAGTACGCCTGCCGTGCCGGGACAAAAACACCCTACTCGTTCGGCGACGACCCGGACGAGATTGATGGTTTTGCCTGGCACATCGACAACAGCGAAGAAACCTATCAGAAGGTAGGTAAGAAAAAGCCGAATCCGTGGGGGCTGCACGACATGCACGGCAATGTCGCCGAATGGGTCTTAGACCAGCATGTCGAGGGCCATTACGCCAAATTTGCCGGGAAAACCGTTTCCGTTGTCGAAGCACTGGCGATTCCGACCAAGCTTTACCCGCGCGTCGTTCGCGGCGGGTCGTGGGATGATGACTTTGACGCGCATCGCAGTGCCGCCCGAATCACATCGACACCGGATTGGAAGGAGCAGGACCCCCAATTTCCGCAGAGCATCTGGTATCATACGGATGCGGTGTTTGTCGGCCTTCGTGTGGTGCGGCCGCTGCGGGAGCCCACGGCGGAGGATAAAAAGAAAATTTGGGAGGCGGGCCTGATCTTGCCCAAATCCCTGCCCAGCGATAAGAAAGGCTGTAATCACGAGTAATGTGCGTGGAGTATTGCGTGGAGTATGGAGTGCCGACCCGATGCCCCGGGCACCACGCTACTTTCAAGACTTTTCGCCCCAAACAAGGAGATTGATAATGAGCGCGGACCAAAAGAAAAATTCGACGGACGAAACACGACGCCAATTTCTCAAGACGTCGACGGTCGTCGCGGCGGGCACGGTTGCCGGCACGCTGGCGGTACCAAGAAACGTCCACGCGGCAGGCGGTGACGAAATCAAAATCGGGCTGGTCGGTTGTGGTGGCCGCGGTACCGGCGCGGCGGCGCAGGCGATGAACACGCAGGCCAAGACTGGCCCGGTCAAATTGGTCGCCATGGCCGATGCTTTCGAAGACAATGTTGAAAAGCGTTATAAGGCGTTGTCGGGCAACTATAAAAAACAAATGGACGTGCCCAAGGAACGTCGCTTTCACGGGTTCGACGCTTACAAGAAATTGATGGAGACCGATTGCGAGTTGGTCATTCTGGCGACTTCACCCGGTTTCCGGCCCCTGCACTTCGAGGCGGCTGTCAACGCGGGCAAGCACGTCTTCATGGAAAAACCCGTGGGGACCGACTCGGAAGGAATCCGGAAAGTTATTGAAGCCAACAAAGTGGCGAAGCAAAAAAACCTGTTGGTCCAGGTCGGCCTGCAGCGTCGCCACGAAGATCGCTACAAGGAGACGATTAAACGCCTCCAGGACGGCGAGATTGGCGATATTAACTTCATGCGGTCCTACTGGAATGGCGGGGGCGTTTGGGTCCGCGGACGCGGAGATTTAGGCAAGACCTACAGCCGCAAGCTAAGTGAAATGGAATACCAGATGCGGAATTGGTACTACTTCAACTGGCTCTGCGGCGATCACATCGTCGAGCAGCATATCCACAACCTGGACGTCATCAATTGGCTCAAAGCCGGCTTCCCGGTGAAGGCCAGCGGTATGGGAGGTCGTCAGGCCCGCAAGGGGGTCGACCACGGTGAAATCTACGACCATCATGCCGTGGAATATCACTACGCGGATGGTTCGGTGATGCTCAGCCAGTGCCGTCACATTCGCGGTTGCTGGAACAGCGTCTCGGAGCACGCGCACGGTTCGGGCGGATACTGCAACATCGGTGCCGCATCGATTACGAAAAAAGACGGTACCAAATGGAGCTACGGCCGCGGCGGTGGTGGTGGCCATCAGCAGGAGCACTACGATCTGTTTGCCGACTATCGAGCGGGCAAGCGACCGAACGAAGGCGATTACGGCGCGTACAGCACCATGACGGCCATTATGGGCCGCCTGTGCACGTATAGCGGCAAGGAGTTGACCTGGGATCAGGTCTTGAACTCGAAAGTGAACTTGGGCGTGAAGGATTTCACGTCGATGGATGATACCCCGCCGTTGCTTCCCGATCCGGACGCTCGCTACAAGATTGCTATGCCCGGTACAACCCGCGTTGTGTAATTGCGGCGGACGACAAAACCGACAACGGCCGCCTCGCGCGTGCGGGGCGGCCGTTTTTTGTTGTGAGTTGAAATCTCAGCAGGTATCCGCCGTCGGACCTGATGGCCCAGAATTAGTGGCCCAGAATTGGCGGCCCGTGGTACAAAGTGCCTGCGGCCTTCTAGACCGCCGCGGGTTTCGGGCTGATCCTCGCTTCTTCGCTTAGCTGCCGGACGATCTCCGCCGGGTCACCGGTGTGCTTGAGAATATTTCGTTGGCGATCCGCCCAACTGGGCCGCGAGGTGATGTCAAGGCACCGTTCGAGATAGAGCAGGCAACCAAGTTCGTCGGCTACCGGACGCAGGCGGCGGACCATGGACTCGACCAACTCGGCCAGCGGATGCGCTTCGTAAGTGTATGATTCGACGAGTTCGGCCTTGGTTCCAAACCGCGAAGCCCGCCATTTATTCTGCCGGACCATCATCGGATGGCAGTCGTGCTGATAAGCGCCTTGATCGATCTCGTCCGACAGCGTCTTGACGAGGCATTGAATGAAGGCCGTAATGGCCAGCGTGTCATCCAGGTTGCCCGGCATGTCGCACACGCGAACTTCGACCGTGCCAAAATTGTGATGCGGCCGCACGTCCCACCAAATTTCACGAATGGTGTTGATGAAGCCCGTATCGATCATGTGATTGACCAACCAGACGTATTCGCTCCAATTCCGCATCAGCGTCGGCAAACCCGCGGTCGGCAGGCCTTCCATGACTTTTGATCGATGCGACTGCAAGCCGGTGTTGCGGTTTTCCCAAAACGGACTGCTGCAACTCATGGCCAGCATGGTGGGCAGATGTTGCATGATCCGGTCGCAGATCATCACGGCTTTGTCACCGGAATCGACCGCCACGTGAACGTGCAAGCCGAACGTCACCAGACGCCGCGCCATCTCCTGCAGCAGATTGACGAGTTGCGCGTATCTTTCGTCGGGCGTTACCTGCTGGTCGTGCCAGCGAGAAAACGGGTGGGTCGCGCCCCACCACAGTCGCAAACCAAGCTGATCGCAAATCTTTTCGACCTGCGATATCTTGGCTCGCAGATCGACGTCGGCTTCGGCAACGGTGCGGCATACCTCGGTGTTTAATTCGACGCAGCACTGCATCAATTCGGGTTTGATGCGATTGACTTCACTGCCGGAAGGGACGCTGTCAAGAATCTTTTGAATCGAACTGGAAAGCGCCATAGTCTCTTCATCGACCAGGCCCAGTTCAATTTCGACGCCGACGGTATGTTCGCTATTTTGAGTAAAGCGGACCGTGCTCATGTTGCATCCCCTCCAGCGAGCGTCATCCTACATTGGCATGGACAGTCGGTCCACGTCGGAGTCGAGTGGGGTCCGACCAGACGATGGCGGCGCGGGCCAGTAGTTTTGCCCCGATCGGGATCGCCGCCTCGTCCACGTCGAAGGTCGGCGTGTGCAGCGGGGGCGGGCTGGTGCCGGGTTTGGCGGAGCCGAGTCGGAACATCGCTCCGGGAATATGGTCGAGATATACCGCAAAATCCTCGCTGCCCATGCTGGCCCGCGAGATTTCATCGATTTGTTCCGCGCCCAGCAGGTTTCGGGCAACGTTGCGAACCATTTCGGTCATCTCCGCGTCGTTACGGACCGAACGAATCCGCGATCCGAAATCAACGTCGATGGTTGTGCCGGAACTTTGGGCGACGCCGCGGCAGATGCGTTCGATGTGGTCGATGGTCTGCCTGCGAACGTTGAGGTCCAGTGTCCGTACCGTTCCCCGCAGTTCCACCAATTCGGGGATCACATTAGGATTTCCGCCGCCCTGGATTTGGCCGATGGTTACAACCACCGCGTCTTGGCTATCGGTCGCCCGCGGGATGGTCAGGTAAATTGAATTGATTAGTTGAGCCGCGGCCGCGATCGGGTCGATGGTTTCGTGCGGCCTCGCCGCGTGGCCGCCCCGTCCGGTTAGCCGAAAGTGCATCGCATCGCAATTGGCGGTCATCAGGCCCGCACGGAGTCCGATCTGACCTACGCTGCGAGTCGGATCGACGTGGGTGGCCAGGATGCTGTCGACTCCGTCCAACGCGCCGGCTTCCACCATTTCCGCAGCGCCGGTCGCCGTCTCTTCGGACGGCTGAAAGATGCCGCGGGTGTTGACGGGCCAGGGCAACTCGTCTTGATCGTCCAATTCGTGCAGTCCGAGTAATGCGCCGAGCACGATTGAGCTATGAACATCGTGGCCGCACGCGTGCATGACACCTTCGTGCCGGCTGTGGTATTCGACCTCCTTTTCGTCGTGGATTCGCAGCGCGTCGATGTCCGCGCGGAGGGCGATCCGCGGCGCGTCCGGTTCGTCGCGGCGATCGACCATTAGCCCGCGGCCGTTGGGTCCCATACGGACATCGAATCCGGCGTCTGTCAGTAACTGGTATAGAAACAGGCTTGTTTCATGCTCGTGCCCGCTGATCTCCGGATGTGCGTGCAGATGCCGCCGCACGCCAACGAGTTGATCGCGGCGGCGGTCGATGGCGGCATCGAGTGTGGTTTGCCAGTTCTCTTGCATGGTGGTTCGGCCGCGTTTCTGTGGACCTGACGGCGGCGAAGAGTTTCCGCAAGTCGCCGCCAATAAGCCCGGTTGCCTCACACGGGAGCGGCGGCTTAATTCTACCATTTTTTGGCCGCCAGGAAGAAATTCGAACCGGTGCGGCGGGTTTTCGTTATTCGCGCTGTTCGTCTTCAACTTGGCGGCGGATGGCCTTGCTGAGCCACCAGCCCCAGATCAGATAATGTAGGCCGGCAAAAGCGAATATGACGGCTGCAATGGCGGCCGGGCCGATCAGGTTCCCCAGGCTGCACAGCAGAACACCGGCAATCAGCACGAAGACACCAACGACGGCGGAAAGCGTTGACGACTTTTTCCGCGGCGGATTTTCAGGCGACTCCGCGGCGGGCGGCCGCGACGGCATGCGGGGCATTTCTGCCGCGGCTGATTTTCGTTCGCCGGGCGCCAGCGGGGGCGGTTCGTCGACCGGCAGTTGTTCGTCATCGACAGGCGTCACGGGACAAATTCCGGTTCGACCAGATGCGGGATCACGCCTGCTTCATAACCCCGCCGCAGAAACAGGGCGACCGATTCGCGGCCTCGCGGCCCGAAGTCCAGTGTCCAGTCGTTCACATACATGCCGACAAACGTATCGGCCTTGTCCCGGTCGAGGTCGCGTCCGTACTGAAGGGCGTAAGCCAGCGCTTCGCTACGGTGTGTCAGACCGTACTGAATGCTCTCCTTCAGCAACCGCTGGACATCCTGAATGACATCTTCGCCGAGATCTTTCCGCACGGCGTTCGCGCCGAGAGGTAACGGCAATCCGTCCGTTTCCGTGAACCACCACTCGCCCATGTCGATAATCAGCTTTAGGTTCCGATCGCCGTAGGTAAGCTGGCCTTCGTGGATAATCAATCCGGCGTCAATCGACTGGCCGTTGTATTCGCCGCGTTCAACGGCGGGGATGATTTCGTCAAACGGCACGACTACGTGCGCAAAGTCGACGTTCAGACAGAGCCGTAGCGCGAGGTAGGCGCTGGTCAGTTTCCCAGGAATCGCAATTGTCAGATTCCGCAGATCAGAAACGCTGTGCGGCTCGCGGGCCACGACCATCGGCCCGTATTGATCCCCCATGCTCGCGCCGCAGGAACAGAGCGCGTAGACATCGGTCAAATGCGCATAGCCGTGCAGGCTGACCGCGGTCAGTTCCAGTTCGCCGGAAAACGCGCGTTGGTTGAGCGTTTCGATATCGACCAGTTCGTGCGTAAATTGGTAGTCGCCCGTGTCGATTTTGGCGTTTGCCAGGGCGTGAAACATAAATGCGTCGTCGGGGTCGGGGCTGTGCCCAACGCGAATGAGCTGTTTCGTAGCGGTCAAAATGCGGACTCCATTGAAGGTGGGGTGGGTTTTCCCCGACAGAAACGATCCGGCGGGCAAATTGACAAAAAGCGCGAGGGCGAAGTTTCGCCGAGGCAGTCCGCATCGCCGACTTGCCCCTGAACCTCGCCCTCGCAGAGAACCGCACTCGCGCCGCACGGTTAACCGGCGGCACGAGGGGTACTGGCTTGCTACCAGTGTCCTGCAATCGCAAACCCGCGTCAAACGATTTCCCCCGGTTTTACCCAGTTTTGCGGATGGTCTGCGGGATGTCGTGGTGCGTTGCGCGTCGTCCCGCCCGTCGCCTGGCGGCCCCGAGAGTATCGAAATAATGTCGGGGGCGTCGGACGAATTTCAACGGGCAGTCGACGAGACCATCGTCGTGCTGTCGGAAAATCGCCGAAATTTACGGAAACTATGTAACAATCGCGTCACAACGACGTCAAATCACCAGTAACAAGAGCAGATGGGCCCGACGTAATGGATTCCAGCCGGCAGCGATGGGTGATCGAAGCCCTCGAACGCTACGAAGCGCCGTTGCTGCGGTATGCGCGTCGGCTGGTCCGCGATGAAGAAACGGCCAAAGACGTGGTGCAGCATGCCTTCTTGCGGCTGTGTGAGCAATCGCCCGATTCGATTCGGCAAGGCGTGAGCGCTTGGCTGTACGCCGTTTGTCGCAATCGAGTGATCGACATGCATAGAAAGGATCGGCGGATGGAAACGCTAAGCGAGACCGAGCAACTCAGTTATCGCAGCCCCGACCCAAGCCCCAGTGACAAATGCGAAGCGAACGACACCTGCGACCAATTGCGCCGGGTTGTGGCGACGCTGAACAGCGCCCAGCAGGAAGTGGTCGATCTCTGGAGTGAGGGATTCAATTACCGCGAAATTAGCAACATTACCGATCGCAATGAAAACACGGTCCGCGTCCAGGTTCACCGCGCGTTGAAACAAATCCGCGAGCATGCGCTGGTGCGGCAGCTGTTGGCCGATGTCCCGAGTGTTGCCGTGGAATCGTAACGGCCCGGGAAGGGTCCGTGCTAGAGGAGCAATCGAAATGAACGAAAACGAAAATAATCTTTTGGATGATCCGCGGCTGACCGCTTACGCGCTGGATCAATTGCCGGCCGACGAGCGTGAAGAAGTCGAGCAGCTGCTCGAACAATCGGCCGAGGCCCGCGAAGCGGTCACGGAAATCCGCCGCGCCGGCGAACTGTTGCGCGGGGCAATGCTCAGCGAGCCGGCGGACGCGGCTTCGCAGTCCCTGCGCGAGGCTGTCGTGGCAAATCTTGCCGCAACGGCGTCTGCGGTCGAATCGCCGGCCGGGCCGCGGAGCGGACGCAGCCGCTCGAACGTGTTTGGCATCGCGATTGCCGCCGGGTTGCTGGTCGGATTAACGGTCGGCGTGTTAGTTCTGCAAAACATCTGGAGCCCGGCCGGCCCCGTGGCAGAGGTCCGTGATGGAGATGGCGGCACCGACGGTGCGACGGCGACCACGGGCAGCGAGGAGAAAGTCGCCAAATCCCGGAGTTACGGCGAACACAGTGAACTCGAAGAGGAGGCTCGGCGGCGAGTCACCGCAGAACTTGGCGACGAAGCGAATGCGGAAGTACCGGCTGAATGGTACGGAAACGGGACATCCCAGTCGGTTGTCGGCGGCCACGGACGGGCGGAGCCGTCCGAACGGTTCTTCGAAGATTTACGACGAGGCGGTCAGGGGCAGTCTCGGCCCGGCAGGCGACCGCAGCCGAAATTCGCAGAAGAGGGGGCCGAGGATTTTGAGGCGGAGCTTATCGAATCCAGTGTGGATAAACTTGAAACGAACGACCCATTGGCCGATCGTGTCCGCAGCGGCCGACTACAAAATCAGACTCGTTTGGGGCTCAGCGATCAAGGCGGCAGGCCGGTCCCGCACCCTGGTGGTTTGGACTCCCATAGCAACGAGAAAACGGACGACGAATCCGAGCCTGATGACCGAGACGCGCAGTCTATCGGCGAGTCGCTGAATGCAGGGAAAGCCAAAGAGATTTTCGGAAAGCGGGATGGCGACAAAGATGAGGGGCGGTCGAACGACCAAGCCGACCGACAGAAGACAGCGACCGCGGCCGAGAGGAAAACTGCGGAGGCCGGAAAAGTCAAACAACTTATCGATGGCTGGCGGCGTTCGCGGAAGCTGCCGAATACGTCGCGGCTGATGATTGGCGATCGCGAAGAGCTGCCGCTGCAAGGCATGCAGGTCAACGTCCAGATCGACGGCTTTCGCGCCCGCGTGTTGCTCGACATGTACTACCTCAACACGCACCCGCGGCAGTTGGAAGGCAATTTTCAGCTGCGGCTGCCGAACGAGGCTTCGCTCTACTTCTTCGCATTTGGCGAAACGGCCTACGGCGCCGAGGCGGATGACCGGCCAGGTATCCGGCAGGCGTTCTATAACCTGCGCGGTGAAAAGCAGCCGGGCACAGCGCCCGCGCAGATCATGCAGGCGCGGGCCGAAACCTGGAAAGCGGCCAAAGAGGCCCGCATGGTTACGCGGGTCCGGGCGGCGCACGCTTATCGCGAGACGGTTCGCCGCCGCGTCGATCCGGCGCTGGTCGAATGGGCCGGGGCGGGTATCTTTTCCGCCCGCGTGTTTCCGCTGATGCCGCAGAAACTGCACCGCGTCGTCATCGGCTACGACGTGAATCTGCTGCGGCTCGGCGACGACCTGGTCTATCGGCTGGATCTGCCCGACGGCGTCGGCGAGTGCACCGTCGATTTGAACGTCGCGGCCAAGGCCGGCCAGAAAGCACAAATCCGCCCCAAAGTGCGGCCCTTCACCGCTGCCGGTCGGGCGTACTTCCACTACGATCGGCCCGAGTACCGGCAGTTTGAGGTGCGTCTCGTCGACGGCGGCAATACGCTGATCCACGGCGCGGATCCCGAGTCCGGGCCGTTCTTCGCTGCTTCGTTTCTGCCGCAATTGCCCGCAGGCGGCGATGTGCCCGGCGCCGAACGGGCGGTGTTCCTCGTCGATACGTCACTCAGCTCCAATCCCGAAAAGTTCAATGTCTGGCTGTCGCTGCTGAAGGCCACGCTGACGAACAACCGCAGTGCGATCAAGCAGTTCGCGGTACTGTTTTTCAACATCGAAAAACACTGGTGGCGGGAGAAGTTTGTCGACAACACCGGGGAAAACGTCGCGGAACTGGCGAAATACTGTCACACGCTGGCGTTGGAAGGCGCGACCGATCTGGGCGGGGCCTTGCGGTCGGCGGCCGCGCCGAGCTGGCAACCGGCGAGCGGGCAGGAAATTTCCCGCGATTACTTTTTGCTCTCCGACGGCGCGATCACCTGGGGCGAGCGCGATCTGCACCTGCTGACGAAGGCTGCCGGTTTTGACGGCGCCATTTTCGCATACCGGACGGGGCTGACCGGGACCGATATTCACACCCTCGCGCACCTGACGCGGGAAACGGGCGGTGCGGTCTTCACGGTGGCCGGCGACGAACAGGTCGAAGCGGCCTCAAAGGCGCATCGGCAGCGGCCCTGGCAGCTGGTCGATGTAAGTATGGATGGAGGAAGCGATTTCCTCTTGGCGGGGCAGCCGCGAACGCTGTTCGCGGGCCAGCAGCTGTTGCTGGTCGGCCGCGGGGTCCCGGGCGAGAATGCCAAGATTTCGCTCAAAGTCCGCCGCGGCGATCAGCGCAAGACGGTCAATATCAAATTCGATCAGCTGGTCGATAGCGATTTGGCGTCGCGGATCTACGGCCAGGTGTCGACGGCGGGCCTGGAGGAATATGGCGACGGAACCGACGACGTCTCCGCAGCCTACGCCCGCCATTTCCGCATCACGGGCCGCACGTGCTCGCTGTTGATGCTGGAAAGCGAAGAGGACTATCAGCGTTTTAATATCAAACCCCAGGAGGACGCCTTTGTGGTCAAAAGCACCGAAGCCGCGGCCGTGATCGCCACCATCGGGGATCAAATGGCAGCCCGGTTGGGCGATCCGAAAGCGACCTTTTTGGCGTGGGTGAATAAGTTGGAGACGACGCCCGGGCTCGCGTTCCGGCTGTCGCCCGCGGTGAAACTGGCGATGGACGCCCTGCCGGGCGAGTCGTTCGGCGTCCGCATCGATTCGCTCTCATGCAACGAACGAACCTGGGAACCGATTGCCGAGCCGCTCCGCGAAATGCTGTCGCTGCGTAATTTTGGCTACCAAGAGATCATGAAAGAGGCCCAACGCCGGCGGAACGACCACGGCGCGGACGACGCGCTGAAGGCGCTCAGTTCGCTGGTCGAATACCGGCCGGGCGATTTAGTGCTGGCGCGGGATGTGGGTTTTTCGGCGCTCGATTGGGGGCTCGGCGAGCAGGCTTACCACCTGTTGCGGCGGGTGGCCGAATCGCGGCCGTACGAACCGCAAACGTATCTGGCCTTGGCGCATTGCCTGGCCGGCATGAACCGCGGGGATTTGGCGATGATCTACTACGAAATTGCGATCGGCGCAAATTGGTCGGACCGCTTTCCGGACTTTAAACGGATCGCCAGCGTCGATTATTTGCACTTTTTGCGCCAGGTGAAATCGGGCCAGCTGCAAGTTCACGCCGCGAACTTTGCGGCCGCGCGTCTGGAGTCCCTGACCTCCGAGGTCAATCTAAAGTCCTGCGATTTGCTGGTCACCATCATGTGGAACACGGACGGCACGGACGTGGACATGCACGTGATCGAACCGTCGGGCGAAGAGTGTTATTACCAGCACCGTAGGACCAAGAGCGGCGGCCTCATCACCCGCGACGTGACGCAGGGGTACGGCCCGGAAATGTATCGGCTGCTTCGCGCCCCGGCGGGCGAATACAAGATTCGCGCCAAGTATTTTTCGTCGGATCAAAATCGCCTCAGTGCAAGAACGCGGGTTTTCGCCACGGTCTACGAAAACTGGGGCACGGACGAAGAACGCGTCGTGCGGCGAACGGTCACGCTCGACACGAACAAGCAGATGACCGATATCCTCACCGTGAAAAAATAACGCGGGCAAAGCGGCCCGACGGCTTCCTCATCCGCCCTACCATTCCGGAATCTCCAGTGCATCCGGGTCGTCGTCCGAACTGGTGACCCGCCACTCTTGTTCGTCCTCGTCAAAGTCGGCGATCGAATCGAGTTGGAACTTCAGATATTTTCCGCTGGCCTCGACTGCTTTCGTGCCGTCGGCAAGCAGAAGTTCGCCGCGGCCTTCGAAGTGGCGCTGGGTCTCTTTGGTAATGCGGCCGACGACGCGCAGTGGCTCGCCCAGTGGTACCGGTTTTCGAAACCGCAGATTAAGCCCCGCGGTTACTCCCCAAACGTCGTCGTCTTGCCGCAGCAAGATCGCGCGGCCGATGGTTTCGTCGAGCACCGCCGAGGCAATGCCGCCGTGCAGCCGGCCCGGATAGCCCTGATGTTCCGCTTCGGGTGTAAACGTGGCGACGAGGTCACCATTGTCCAACTCGTAGAAGGAGGCCCGCAGGCCGAGCGAATTTCGCAGGCCGCACACAAAGCACATTTTGGAATTCGGCTGCTTGCTGACGACTAGGTGACGCATGGACGGTTCCTGCTCAGTCGCATTGAGAGTTCTATAAAGTTGTTCCTTGTTTGCCGCTGGTACGGCGAAACGTCTGCCGATGATATGACGAATCGCGACGCAACTCAAACACGGTCAAGTTGCGGCGCCCTCCGAGAGCTTCTATAATAGACGGGTCTGTCTGAAGCCTAACTGCATCCATCCCGAGGGTCGACATGGATAGCGGTTCTGAATCGCCAGGACCTGCCGACGAACCGCAAGTTGAACCGCAAGTTGAAGCGGAACTTGCGCGTTTGCAGGCGAGAGTCAAGGTGCTCGAGGCCAAGGTTGGGGAGGAAGCGGACGTTCAGTCCGCCGCAGAGCCTGTCTCTGAGAAGCCTGTCTCTGAGAAGCCTGTCTCTGCGGTAGTTTCTCGTCCAGCAGTTGAGCCGACAAAGCCGCTGCGATCGGCAATCAAAACGCAGCAGCCCGGACGGCATGCCGATCGCGATGAGGCGGTCGTTAAGCCTCCTCGGCCCGGCTCGGTCAAAAGCCCGGTCGCAGCGAAAGCCGGGCAGGGGGCTGTGGCACCGCTTGTTCTGGCGGTCGCCGAACCTGCCGTTCCGAAGGCGAAGAAAGCCGAAGCGGCCCGCCGACCCGGTGCTGAGGATTCGAGTGCTGAGGATGCGAGTGCCGCCGATGCGGATGAAACGGACACCTCCGCCCAGTCGCCGCACTGGCTGGGGGCGTATTTGTTTCGCGAAGGTGTCCCCGGCTGGAGTGTGAGTACCTTGCTGCACGCGGTTTTTCTGCTCATCCTCGCGCTGTACGCATTGCCGCGTCTGGAAGAGAAAAACGAATCCCCGATCGCTGCGGTCATTTCCGAAATTGTGCCTGAAATGGAAGAGACGGAAGAGGAAGTCGAACTGGAACTGGATTCGCCCGAAATCGAACAAGTCGAACCGGACCTGTCGCAAATCATCGAGGATGTCGGTGCGGCCGATTTGCTGGGAGAAATGAAGCAGGCCGATACGGAAGTGCTAGCCGACTTCGGCGAGATATCGCCGTTCGACGACATTGCCGACACCGGGTTTGATTTGGCCGAATTGGCAGATGGAAAAGGTCTGACGGGAGACGGCCAGGGCATGGCGTCGTTTTTTGGGGTGAAAACAAAAGGTCGGCGGTTCATGTTCGTCGTCGATAATTCCAACAGCATGAACAATGGAAAATTTGAAACCGCCGTGGTGGAATTGCAAAAATCGATCTCAAAGCTCAGTTACAGTCACGAATTCTTTATTGTGTTTTATAGCGATACGGCCTATCCGCTGTTCTATCCTCGCTCGGCGAAGACCTGGGTCAAGGCGACACAGGAGAACCGCGAAAAGCTGCGATACTGGTTGAAGGATGTCGAGCGGTGTTTGCAGACCCGCGGGATTGCTGCCATGACGACCGCGTTCAAAATGAAGCCCGACGTAATCTACCTGCTTGGCGACGGGTCATTTACCGACAAGGCCGTGCCCGCGACGTTGCAATTTAAGGACTCTCATGTCGTCGTGCATACGATGGGGTTTGGTATGAAGGATGCCGCCCGCGCCGGTTTCGAAAAAATCGCCGCCAAGTATCGCGGCAAATTTCACGAGGTAACCGTCACGCCCCGAATGCGCCAGTATTCAAAGCAGGTAAATCGCCCCAAGAACAGCCAGCGGCACGGTGTTTGGGGGATCAAGCTTGGTGCGGGCAAAAAGAAAAAGAAGTGACGACGGGCCGGCATTGAGGCGGGCGGCGTGGAGTCACCTTTGTTTTCCGCACGATGCTATTCGGGCTCGGCGATTCGCACGTTCCGGAAGCGAAACTGGCCGCCGCCGGGGATTTCGGCCTGCAGGCAGATGTAGCCTTTCGCCTGTTGAATGCCGTCGGCTTTGTAGGCGGGCTTGCCGTTGATCTTGAGCGATACGGCCGTGCCTTTCACCGCCAGGCGAAAGTGATTCCATTGGCCGGCCTTGACGAGACCCTTGCTGGTCGCGCCTTTCACGCCGCCGACGTTGCCCTCCTGTCCCTGACGTAAATTCGCCTGGTAGCGGGCGGGCCAGGGGCTCTTGCCTTTGGGTAGTTCGCAGCGGAAATAGATTCCCGAATCGTATCCCTTCTCGCGCAACGCCTTCCATTCAAATTCCAGCACGAAGTCGCCGTACTGCTTGTTGGTGTGGACCACGCCGTTGCCGGCCTTCAGCAGAATGTTGCCTTCGTTAACTTCGGCCTCGCACCTCAAGACGGTCCAGCCGTCGAGCGATTTGCCGTCGAACAGTGGGGTGAATTTCAGTTCCGCGTGAGCCGCAGAAATCGTTATCAGGGCAATGGACAGGCAGATCATCGGGGCAGTGATACGTGTCATCGAGGGCCTTTCGGTGCGGATTGTTTTCGAACCGCCGTTCGCAGATGAGAGTTTCTGCTCGGGGAACACCTTCGCAGATAAGAATCGGGTATGCAACCACTTTGCGTGGATTCACTGGAAAACAGAGCATTACGAACGGTTCGCCGCACCGGCCCGCGAACGGGCCGCGTCGCTTCGACGGGAAAAAACTGCGCAAACTACGGGGCTTTGCGGCGATTTGTTTCTTCCCCGGCTTTGTTGCGCGATTGTTACAAGAAGCCGCCGCCGCTTCGGTAACAATATCTGTAGACCGCGGAAGGGAATTTCGGCCAATTTTTATTGGAACGCATGACCTGTGAATGGCGTCTTATTTCCGGGGTAGAAACACAACCTTCCGCCAGGCGGACTCAAATCACAACTCGACCGGAGGTGAGGAAATGACAAGAACGCTCGATCGATGGACCGTGGGGACCGCAGCGGCGCTGGCCGTGGCTGCGTTGTTTCTTTTTCGAGGGCAGGCGGCCGCCAATTGCGGTACCGCCGTGGACTTTTACGACTCGCCGGCGGCGGCGGCCAAGCAGGCACTCAAAGAAGAGAAGCTGGTCTTCGTGTTGCACGTGTCCGGGCACTTTGAGACACCGGATTACACGTGAAACAACGCCGAGGCGCTCCGTGTGAACGCCCTCGCCAATCCCGAAGTCGGCAAGTTCCTCAACAAAAATTTCGTCTCCGCGTTTCAGCGGGTTGGCACCTTTAAAATTGTCAACGGCCAAAAGCAGGGCGGCAATGTCGCCTCGTACTTTTGCGCCCAGGATGGCCGTGTGCTGCACGTCGTCGCCGGTCCGGTAAATGCCCAGACGCTACTGAAGGAGGCCAAGTGGGTGGTCGAAACCGCCCGGTCGGCACTCGCCGAATCGAAGAAGAACGGCAAGTCGTTTAAGGGGCAGTTTCGCGTGGCACACGCCGAACGCCTGCGGCAGGAACACGGCTTCAGTATCGAGCCGGTTACTTTCGACACACCGGCCGCCGCAGAGGGCGGCGCCCTCTCGTATCGTGACCCCAGCGGCAAGCCGCTGGCACCCATTCTGCAGTTGCCGGTCATCGAAGACCTGGATGTCAGTTTTGATACCGGACAACGAGCGGCATTTGAGGCCCGCCAGAAGGTCGCCCGCCAGAAGGCGAGTGCCGCGGAACTTGTCGTCTGTCGTCGTGGCAAACGATGGGTACTGGGCAACCAAGGCCGGGTACACATGCTGATGGCCGCACACTCGATGAAGAAGATCGAATCGATGTACGCCTCGATCTTCCAGGGCATCCTCGGCGAACAAGTCAGCACCAAGCCCGTTGAAATCGTCACACCGTTTCCTTGGGTTCGGCGGTAATCGCCACCGGACGCGACTCCCCGTTTAACCACGACCCGACGGGGATCGCGTCTATTTCGAATGCGGGGTCGCGGTTGTACGACATTGGCCACGAGGCTTCCGATGAAACGCCACCTGCTCATTCCCATCGTTTTGTTGACCGCTGTCAGCGCTTCCTACGGCAATGGCTTATTGATTCCCCTCGAGCCGGACTTGCCGCCGCTGGCGATGCTCAACCACCGCGTTACCGTGACCATGGAGGATCAGGTTGCCGTGACGAAGGTCGAGCAGACGTTTCGCAACCACACTTCGCGCGAGTTGGAAGCGACTTACGTGTTTCCCGTACCTCGAGGGGCGAGCGTACGGCAATTCGCCATGTGGGTGGACGGTCACAAGATGAAAGGCGAGATGCTGAAGGCGGGCCGCGCCAAAGAAATGTACACGAGCATCGTGCGCCAGACGAAGAATCCGGCGGTACTCGACTACATCGGCACGGACTTATTGAAGTTGCGGGTGTTTCCGATCCCCGCGCAGGGTGACAAAAAACTCGAAGTCAGCTTCACGGCCATTGCCAAGAAAGAAAACCAACTCGTCGAATACGTCTATCCGCTCAAGACCGATCGCGCGGCGCCCAGTACGCTGGAAGAGTTCAACCTGGTTGTCACGCTGAAATCGCAGCAGGCGATCGGCAGTGTCTACAGTCCCTCGCATCAGATCGATGTGGTGCGGAGCGACGATCAAAATGCGGTTGTCAAATTCGAAGAAAACGGAGCGGTGTTGGATCGCGATTTTCAACTTTTCTATACAACCAGCGGCCGCGACGTCGGCCTGACGGCGCTCGAACATCGGCCGATCAGCGAAGAAGACGGCTATGTGATGTTGCTCGTTTCGCCGCGGGCCGAATTATCGGCGGGCCAAAAAGTGCCGCGCGACATCGTCTTTGTACTCGACACGTCGGGCAGCATGCGGCAGGACAAGAAACTGGAGCAGGCAAAGAAGGCGCTACGGCACTGCCTGGACGGACTTTCGGCCGACGACCGCTTTGGCTTGATTGGATTTGCGACGACGGTCAATCGCTATCGCGAGCAGTTGCAGGCGGCCGACGAAGAGAAGCTTAAATATGCCAAGGGGTGGGTGGCCGACCAGTATGCCGGGGGTGGAACGGCCATTCACGAGGCGTTGACAACGGCGCTGTCGATGCGGAGCGACAAGCCGGGACGCATGTTTACGATTGTGTTCTTCACCGATGGCCAGCCGACCATCGGCGAAACCGACACCGGGAAGATTCTCACCGATCTGATGGAGAAGAATACCGAGGACACGCGCATCTTTTCATTCGGCGTTGGCGATGACTTGGATGCTGTATTCTTGGATCAGATTGCGGAGAAGACCCGTGCCGTCAATCGCTTCGTACGGCCCGGCGAAGACCTGGAAGTCAAAGTGTCGAGCTTTTTCGACAAGATCAACAAGCCGCTGCTGGCCAATTTGAAACTTAGTACGACCGGCGACGTCCGACTGGCGGAAGTCTATCCACCGAGGCTGCCCGATCTTTTTCACGGCGACCAATTGGTTGTGCTCGCTCGGTATCGCGGCGCTGGCCACGCGGCCGTGGTGCTCGATGGAAGCGTGGGAATGCACAAAAAAGAGTTTGCTTACGAGATACAATTCGCCGAGCGGAGTGACACAAAGCCTTTTGTTGAAGAGTTGTGGGCGCGACGCAAGGTTGGTTATCTGCTCGACCAGATCCGCATTAACGGCGAAAAGCAGGAACTCGTCGAAGAAGTCGTTAAGCTGGCGAAGGCCTATGGCATCACCACGCCATACACCAGCTACCTGATCATGCCCGATGCGCCGACCCAGGTTGCCGCGGCCGGTGGCGGTGTGCCGCGAGCGCTGGCAATACCCGGTGGCAAATCGGAACAGAAACAACGTCGTTTGCAGGAATTTGCCCGCGACTTGCAAAAGGAGGACGGCGATCTGGCGAAGACCCGCAACGCCTACCAGGAAGAGGCCTTCGCGGAGTTGAAAAAGCCGGAAGAAAAGCCGAAAACGGGGCGGCCGGCTTCGGCGGCTGCGGATCGCGACGACAAAGTTCGAAAGCGACTGTGGGCCGCGAAGCAACTCAAGGGATCGCTAGACCAGGCCTACGGCAATTTTCGCGGAGGCCAGTTACGGGCCAACCAAGTCGACAGGCTTGGAGTCGAGTTGGCGGTTTGCACAAACGGCCTGAAATGCCAGCAGCAACTGACGACGAATGCCGTTCGTCGGGTGAACAGCCGGCGGTGTATGGAGATCGGCGGCGTTTGGATTGACGAGGGATTCACGGATAAGACTGCGGTGGTCGCAATCAAGGCTCAAAGCGACGCTTATTTCCGCATTCTCGAAAAGCAGCCGCAGATGAAAGAGGTTTTCAGGCTCGGCAATCACATCGTCTGGATCGCGCCAAATGGCAAGGGCCTGATCATCGATACGACCGACGGCAAAGAAAAGATTTCCGATCGCGAAATCGCCAGCCTGTTCGCGGCCAAATAGCCTATTCGCCGTGTAGTAAGGGTTTTCAGGCCATCCTGTGGCCGTGACCGTCGGAATCGACGCGGTTTACAATTGTCCGCTGCGCCGCTGGTTGCTTTACATTCGCCGCGTGGCGCATCTATATTTCTTTAGGCGGCCCAGTCGCCTCGATTGATTCCAAGTCGGCCCATCGAAAGGCTTTGTCATGAGCAGTGACAACCGATATCGGTTCCTTTTTTCGTCATATTTTTCATTATTCGTTTTATGCTGGTCGCTCGGTGCGTCGGCCGAAGAGCAGGAGCAAATCTGCCGCTATTGTAGAAGTCAGCACGGCAGCGCATTGTTCGGCATCGAATTAAAGGGTGACGGTTTTCGCTATGCGCCGGATCGCGCGGTGGACGTGCTGCATATTAAGTTGGACGTAACGCCCGACTTCAAGAAACGCACCGTAGCGGGTACGACCACGATCACTTTTGCGCCGATTGCCAAACCGCTCAGCCAACTGCGTCTGGACGCCGCCGATCTGACGATTCATGAAGTGCGCAGCAAGGCGAAGGTCTCCGACTACGTTTCATCGCGTACCGACCTACGAATTCAGTTCGAACAGCCGATCGAAGTCGGTGAAAAAATCGACATCGAAATCGACCATGAAGCCGAACCGACCCGGGGGCTTTATTTTCGCACACCTGAAATGGGATACCCCAAAACGGACACGCAAGTCTGGACGCAGGGCGAAGCGCATGAGGCGAGGTCCTGGTTTCCCTGCTTCGACTATCCGAACGAGCGATCGACCACGGAGGTGATTTGCCGCGTGCCCGTCGGCATGACGGTGCTGTCCAATGGGCGGCTCGTCAGTGAGCGGACCGACGAAGCGGCCGGAATCACGACCGTCCACTGGCTGCAGGAGAAGCCGCACGTTAATTATTTGATTTGTTTGGTGGCGGGATACATGGAGAAACTGGAAAAACAACACGGTGATATCCCATTGGCGTTTTACACCCAGCCAACGCTGATCGAGCATGCCGCCAACTCGTTCCGAGACACGGACAAGATCGTGGCCTTCTTCGAAGATGAAACCGGCATACCGTTCCCGTGGTCGAAGTATTACCAGGTTACGATCCGCGACTTTGTGGCCGGTGGAATGGAAAATACGTCACTGACGACGTTGACGCACCGTACGATCTTCAGTGAGGCGACAGAAAACATTCGTACCACGCGGCGGCTCGACGCGCACGAAGCGGCCCATCAATGGTTTGGAGATCTGGTGACTTGTAAGGATTGGAGCCACCTGTGGTTGAACGAAGGGTTCGCGACGTACTACGCGCATCTTTATGAGGGGCATAAGTTTGGCCGTGACGCGATGCTCTACGGACTCCACAACGACGCCCAGGGCAGCATTCTGACGCAGGAGAAAGATCGCAAGCCCATTGTTTACAAAGCGTATACCAATGCCAGGCAGCAGTTCGATTACCGCGCGTATCCCAAGGGAAGCTGGGTGCTGCACATGCTGCGGTCCCAGCTCGGCGACGAGATTTATCGCCGTTGTGTTACGAAATACCTGGAGCGGCACGCGTTTTCGAGTGTGGTTACCGACGACCTGAGGCAGGTGATTGAGCAGGAAAGCGGGCGTTCGTTCGATCAGTTTTTCGACCAGTGGGTTTATCATCCGCGTTTTCCGGATTTGAAGATCGCGTACGCTTGGCAGTCGTCGGTGAAATTGGCCAAAGTGACCGTCGAGCAGACGCAAAAGGTCGACAAGGAAGTGCTGTTGTTCCGCATTCCGACGAAATTGCGGTTTGTTGTCGATGGAAGGTCCATTGACCACGACATTGAGATTCATGAAAAGAAACACGAATTCTTCGTGCCGCTCTCCAAGAAGCCGGAAATTGTTCGCTTCGATCCGGACCTGACGGTGCTCGCCAAGATCACGTTCGACAAACCGGACGAGTTGCTGTTCGCACAGCTGAACAGTCAGGACGACATGATCGGCCGGCTGCTGGCTGTCGAGGCGATTTCCAAACGAAAGACGCACAAGTCGGTAGAGCGGCTAAAGGCGTTGCTGTCGTCGGACCCGTTTTTCGGCGTGCGAATTGCCGCGTCGTCCGCACTGCAAAAGATACATAACGACGAGTCGTTTGCAGCGTTGACCGGATCGCTGGCCCAGTCGGACGCGCGGGTCCGCCAGCAGGTGGTGGGGGATATCGGTAAGTTCTTCCGCGAGGAAACTCTCGGACATCTGCAGGTCGTTCTCAATACCGAAAAAAATCCCGCGATTGTCGCTGCCGCCATCCGCTCCGCGGGCCGATTCAGCGGCTCGCAGTCGAGGGCGTTGATCAGTCGTTTTCTCGCGTCGGATTCATTCCGCAACGAACTGGCGGACGCGGCGGTCGCCGCGATTCGCATGCAGAATGACGCATCTTATCAGGAAACGCTACTCGCTGTGTTGCAAAAGAGGCAGGCGGTCTTTACGTCCCGCGGGTTTGGACAGGCCTTGGAAACGCTGGCGAGGATCAGCCGCGAGTTGGAAGATAAAAGCGGCTCGCGGAACTTCATTACCAAGCAGATGAATCACCCCAAGGAGGCGATTCGGATTGCGGCGATTCGAGCGCTGGGGATATTAGGCGATCCAAGGTCGACTGCCGTGTTGGAGTCGCTGGCGGATAAGGACCGCAGCGATCGCGTCGCCGAAGCGGCCCGCAAGGCGGTTGCAGAAGTACAAAAAAAGGCGCCGATCGTTCCGCAGGAGATCGCGGATCTGCGCGGCGAGGTCACCAAACTGCGATCCGACAATGAGAAGCTGAAAAAAGACCTCGAAAACCTGAAAAAACAATTCGAAGCTGCCAAGTAACCCGCGCCAAGCAGCGGGCGCGGTCCGCTCCAACCCACGGAAGTTACGAATTTGACCCGGAAGGTCGGCCGCCATGCCCCAGTCGATTCTCGACCGGATTCGAGCCTTTCTGTCTGCTGCAGGAGTCTCGTTCCGGGAAATTCATCACGAGCCGACAAAGACGTCCGAAGAATCTGCCCGTGTGCGGGGCGAACCGTTGCGGGTCGGCGGTAAGGCACTACTGATGAAGGGCGATCAACAATTCTCGTTGTTCGTGTTGCCGGCCGACCGAAGAGTTGACTCGGCCGCGATTCGCAGTGAGCTGAAGATCAAGAAACTTCGCTTCGCCACGCCCGAAGAGTTGCTGGAATTGACCGAGCCTATCGATGGCCGCGGTTTGGTTCCCGGCGGAGTCCCGCCGTTTGGCCATCCGCTGCTGCCGTTTGACCTCTACCTCGACCGCGGTCTGCAGGAAAATGACCGCATTGCATTCAATGCCGGTTCGCTGACCGATTCAATCATCCTGGGCATGGATGACTATTTATCGGTTGCCAAGCCGCGGTCCATATTTGCATTATCCCCCGTGGCAAACGATTAAATTCGTTTTGCGGCTCTTGTCGGTGTCAGTTTTTGCGCAATTGCCAATTTTGTCGCTCCCCGTGCGGTTTTGGCGCGGCGGATTTTATTGACATCAAACCGAGTGGCGGGCTATTATGAGACCGCCTGATGCACGTATGCTGGAATTGGTGCGTGCGGGCAAGGGCCGCTGACGATAATGGTTACTGTAAACGACCGTCGTTGGGGCTTTGCCGGTTAGGGCCGGCGCGACTTGGCGTGGAGGAAAGGAGTACGCGATGCTCACGATCACGGACCGCAAACTTGATCGCAACTGCCAGGGGTTCTCTCGGCGCGAGTTGTTGAGAATTGGAGCCCTGTCGTTTGGCGGGCTCACGCTTCCCCAAATGCTGCAGACGCGGGCGTCCGCCGTCGAAGTCGAAAAGGCTTTGAGCGGCAAGTCGGTGGTGCTGCTGTTCCTGCAAGGCGGTCCGCCGCACATCGAGTTCTTCGATCCCAAGATGTCCGCGCCCAGCGAAATTCGCAGCATTACGGGTGAGATTCAAACCAAACTGCCCGGCATCACTTTTGGATCGACTTTTCCGAAGCTGGCGGCAATGGCCGATCGGTTTTCGATCGTGCGTTCGTACGGTTCGGGCAATTCGGGGCACACCTATGGCCAGGTCGTCAGTGCCGGTAATCCGACGAAAGCGTCAATGAGTTCGATCTACGCCCGCGTCCGCGGTACGAACCATCCGAGGACCGGCGTGCCGAGCAACGTGCTTGTGCTTCCCGAGGCAATCAAGGACGGCTTGAAACTGGGCAAGAACTTTGAGACCGGTGCGCTGCCGACGCTGACGCAACCCGGATCGCTCGGCGACACGTACGCCGCTTTCAATCCCGCCGGCGGCGGGCAAATTCAGAAGGATATGAAGCTGAAGATCGACCCGTCCCGTTTGCTGGACCGCCGCACACTGCTGGCCGGCTTGGACAACTTTCGCCGCCGCGTCGACGTCACCCGGGATTTAGACGGCGTTAATTCTTACCAGCAGCAGGCGTTTGATGTGATCTCGCGGGGTGTGGCCGACGCCTTCGATTTATCGAAGGAGGATCCCCGCACCGTCGAACGTTACGACACCACCAAGCTGTTTAAAATGGAAGAGCTGACGCGCTGGCACGACATGCGGCGGGCGTCGAATCTGCTCGGCCATCAGATGCTGCTGGCCCGGCGGCTGTGTGAAGCCGGTTGCGGTTTCGTGACGGTCTCGGACTGCGGCTGGGACTATCACGCCAACAACAACAGTCCGAAGAACATGGCCGGAATTTACCCGATGGGCGGACAGGTGGATCATGTGGTCGCGACGTTTCTGGAAGACGTCCGCGAGCGCGGACTCAGCGACGACATCTTGCTGGTCGTGACCGGTGAAATGGGCCGTTCGCCACGTTTGAACAAAAACGGCGGCCGGGATCATTACGGTGAATTGACTTCGTTGCTGCTGGCCGGTGGTGGATTGCAGTCCGGTCAAGTCATCGGCAGGTCCGATCATCAAGCCGCCAAAGCGGCCACGTACGCCTACCGGCCGCCCCACCTGATGGCGACGGTGCTCAGTACCCTGTTTGATCTCGGCGAACTGCGGCTGGTCCAGGGCCTGCCCCGCGAGATCACCGGCATCATCGAAAGTGGCGACCCGATTGCCGGCCTCAGTTGATAGGGATACCGCTTAGCTGCCGATGGCCGCTGAGCTGCGATGCCAACCGAATTGCCTCGCGAAAACTGGATAAATCGGCCCTGCCTTGCCA
>JAYZEI010000018.1:0-4938 GCA_036337375.1 Planctomycetota bacterium
TTCGACCAACACCTCTTCGGTGATCATTCTCTGGATGCGCGGCGGACCGAGCCAACACGAAACTTGGGATCCTAAGCCGCTCGCGCCCGTCGAATACCGCGGCATCTTTGACGCGACATCGACCCGTGTGCCCGGCATCCAAATTTGCGATCTGCTGCCCAAGACCGCGGCGATCATGGACAAATGGTCGATTATTCGCAGTTTGAGCCACCACGACGCCGGCCATTCGGCGGGAGATCAGTATTGTTTTACCGGTTACCCCAACGAAGCCTCCCCGGAGGAAAATACCAAGCCCAGTTGCGGCGCAATCGTCGCCAAACAATTGCAGCACAAAAACCCAGAATTGCCTGCTTATGTGATGATTCCTCGCATGGTTCCGGGAACGGGACCGGCGTATCTGGGGCCGGCCTGCAAGCCGTTTGAGACGCAGGCCGATCCCGCCAGCGAAGGGCCGTTTCAAATTCCCAATCTCGTCCTGCCGAGCGGGCTTTCGATGGAGCGGCTGGCGAACCGCCGCGATCTGTTGAATTCTGTCGATCGCATGCGCCGCATCGTGGATCGTCTCGGCGAGGTCGAAGCATTGGATTCATTTCAGCGGCGAGCTTGGGACATCGTTACCAGCCCCAAGGCCCGTGAAGCGTTCGACCTGGACGCCGAGCCTCGGGCGGTCCGTGAACGGTACGGGTTTATGCCCGCCTACAAAGCGCCGACCCCCGACCGTTGTGGTGTTCCGGCCTGGAGTCAGCGGTTCTTACTGGCACGCAGACTTGTCGAAGCCGGAGTTCGGCTGGTTACCGTCGATTGCCGCTGGTGGGATACCCACGTCAAGGGCTACGAAACGATGCGCGACGGGTTTCTGCCACGATGGGATCAGGCCTACACGGCGTTGATCGAGGATCTCGACCAGCGCGGGCTACTCGATTCGACGATGGTGCTGGCCTGGGGAGAATTCGGCCGCACGCCGCGCGTCAACGGCACCGGCGGTCGGGATCATTATCCCAAGGTTTTTAGTGCGGCAATGGCGGGCGGCAGAATCGAAGGCGGTCGCGTCGTCGGTCAGTCCGACTCGAAAGGCGCGTTGCCCCAAGAAAATCCGAAGTCGCCCGAGGATGTGCTCGCCACCGTATATCGGCATCTTGGTGTCGACACCGACACGCATTACATCGACAACAACGGTCGCCCTCACCGCGTACTGGCACGGGGCGCACCGATCGACGAGCTGTTCTAAACCCGCATCAAACCGCGATGCGGCACTTTCTCACGTCCCGCCTGCCGCGGAGTTTCCGGTCTTGAGGTTGCCCCTCAATCTGTTTTGGCATTAAATGATTAGGCAGGGGGACACCAGCGCGAAGACGGAAACCGCAGACATGACCGACCGCAGGCGACAACGGCACGGGCTCTTGCCCGCTGCCGCCTTAGCAATACTCACCGCCTCGCCAAACGCTGCACTGCCACAAAATACGAATTGGGCGGAGGGTGGGCCGAGGTCCTCGGCACCGCAACAACTGCTCGTTGTCAATTTCCCAGATTCGACAGGCAAATTGCGAGAAGCGGCTGCCGAGCGACTCAGCCGCATCCATGCGTTGCTGGACAAGATCCGGAAGAACGAAGCGGGCGTTGCGACTTATGAAGAAGCGGCGCTGGCCATCTGGCAATTGAAGTGGATCGGCCCAAAATTGAAGTTCCACGGAGAGCCGCTGGGCATCGACGTCGAATACCGCACCCTCGCCGTCGAAGATGAATTGAAACGGCTGTTCTCAACTGCGTCGACGCTGCCCGACCTGAAAGCCAAGATTCGCCGGCGGCTGGAGACGCTTTCGAAATCGGCCGACGATGCCAAATCAAAACTACGAAAACGCTCCGGCGCGTTTAAGTTGTACGAGGCCAAACGCTATCAGGAAGCGTACGAAGCGCTTATCGAGACGATTGGACCAACCATCTCACAAAGCCACTGGTACGAGGCCGCCAACAATCAGCGGGCGGGCGTGGTCGTCGGTTGGGTTCCCATTCTCAGCCGCTACGGAATGCAAGCCACCAAGCAAATCAAAGAGCGGTTGAAGCGGGAGCGAATACAAACTTACACCAATTACACCATCGATTCACAATCGCTAATCAAGGCGATCAATCCGGTGGCCGCACAACTCCAGAAAAAACCGCAGGCTCAATTAAGCACGGGCGAAATGGCGGACGGGCCGGAGGCATTCCGCTACTTTGTCGCAGCCTGGGGTCGGCTTCAACATCAGGCTTTACATGCGTTGGCCTACCAGCGGATCTCCAAATATTCGGCGGATCTGGTGGGACCCAAGTTTCAGGCGGAAACTTACGAGTACGATTGCAACTTAATCGTGAAGCGACTGGCAAAGATCATCGAATCGGACGCGGCGCGTGCCAGCAGCCAGGAAGTTCCCGGTCTGTACGAGGCCTATCTCGACGCGCTGCCCGAACTGCTCACGCGGTACTCGTTTTACGGCACCGACGGCAAGGCGAATCTGAATGCCAACATCACGTTTGCGACAGCGCTGGGTAAACTCGCCGCCAAATCTCCGGAACTGACCGAACGCGTTGCCGCCTACCGCGGACGAACAGATGACTTGATCCGCTGGCGACGCCGCTCGGTCGCAGCGCGGCTACAATTGGTTAAGCCGGACTTCAAAGAAGTTGGCGTCAATCGTCCGCTCAACGAAATCTCGCGGGCCGTGCCAGACCTAATCAAACGGGCAGACGACAAATTCTTGGCTACCAAGATAATGGCCCGCGAATTCGTGGTAGCCGCCAACAACCGTTTTGCCGTGAGCCGAATGCGGCACCGCAACTCTTTCTATTTGCCGATCAAAAATATTCCGTTTGCCGATGCGCGGACAAATTTAGCGAGGGCGCTGTATGCCGAGGTCATCCCGGCGCCAACTTTGGAAATTCGCCTCGCGCTCGCCCGTTTGACGCGGGGTGACGTCGCCAAGGCCGGCGGCGAGATCGTACAAGTGGGGCTAATCGGCGTGCCCGCAGTGCATTTGTCGATTAAGCAAGATGATCGCGGACTGGTTCGACTGGGGCCGGTCGACCTGGAACCCCAGCAACGAGATATCAAGCTGTTCGACATGGCGCTGCGGTTCAGCCTCAAACCGATCTGGGTCGCGGACGACCTCTACTTTCTTGCCGCAGCTCCCGCCGACGGTTGAGGGAGCCGCCGCACGACACGCATCGCCTGACTGCTACGGCCGACCGGCCGCCGCCCCGCGAATCCGCTCGATCCGCTGCCGGATCGATTCAGCATCGTCGTCCCGGCCCCGTTGGGCCGCCAGTGATTTGGCCCGCTCCAGAGACCGGACGGCTTCGGCATATTGCCCGGTATCGATATAGACCGAGGCCAAATTGTCGTGCCCACGTATGCTCTGCGGCTCCTCGGCGACGGCCCGCCGAAAAAAAGCGACCGCCTCGCCAAGCTTTTTCTGACGCACCAGCGCCAAACCAAGATGCGTCAGCGAATGAAAATCATCGGGATCCAGGCGGACGGCTTCATGCAACACGACGGCCGCTTCGTCACTTTTTCCCATCTGCAGGAGAGCCGCACCCAGATTACTGTGCGGCTGAACCATACCCGGCTTCAACTTGATGGCAATTCGATATCGTTCGATCGCTTCCTGCGGGCGACCGAGCCTTCCCAGCGCAACCCCCAAATTCATCTGAACCGTTGCGTGCAGCGTCCGGTCCCGCGGCGCCAGCCGGACGGCCTCGGCAAACACGCCTGCGGCCGCTGCGTAATCTCCCGACGCCATCAGCAATTGCCCCTTCGTATTAATCGCGAACACGTTCTCGCCCGCTGCCTCGCTGCCGCCGGTCCGAGCTTCCAACTCGGCTTGCACCTGCCTGGCCTTTTCCAGATTGCGCTCCGCCAAATGTGCCGCCGCCAACTGTTGCAGCGCTCGCGTATTCTCCGGATAAATGTCGCACACACTTTTCCAAATCGCGCTGCGCGACCGGTAGTCTCGATTTCTTGCGACCGTGACAGCCGATAACGAAACAAGCACAACGACACAGCATCCGCCAAAGCCGCGGGCCCGGATTTTCGGGGTGGCACTGATTTTTTTCAACAGTCGATCCGCGAGCAGTCCGCCGCCGAACACAACGATTGAGATCAGCGCCGCCAGCGGCAGATACATCCGGTGTTCAAAAATGACATCTGGCAGCGGTAACACGCTCGACGTCGGCGCGAGGATAACAAAGAACGAAAACGCCAGAAAACCGATCGGCGGCGAGAATCGCAACGTCACGAAAGTGACGCACAGTAGCAAACCGACAACAAACCCCGGCAGCACCGCCGCGGATACTGTCGATATAGGCCAGCCGCCTTTGTAGTCCAAACAAAGAGGCCTCGGCCAGAACGCGAGATGAATGTAATGCAGGATTACCCGCGGCTGGGTACGCAGATATTGCCAGGGTGACGGCAGACGGCTCCTCCGTACATCCGTTCGATCCGGCTCCGCGGTCGGCGACTCGATTACCGCTGACTTCGTCCCCCCGTCGGGCGCGGAAGCTGTTTCTGCCCGGCTGCCGGATTTCTCGACGTTGGATTGGATGCCACCCGCGGCGTTAAACCACAACCACAACCAGGCGGGCAGGATGGCCACGTAGACCACCTTCCGACCAGTCGCGATCGCGTCCCAACGGCCCGCCAGAAAAATGCGGTCAAACACCAGTGCCACAACGGGTGCCGTAATCATTACCTCCTTGCAGCCAATGCCGACGACAAAAGCAATGACCGACACCGCGTACCAACGCCGGGGCGACTCGACCGACCTCAACAGCGCATACAGGAACAACAGATAGCAAAACGCCATCATCGTTTCACACCGCTGCACGACATAGTTAACCGCCTGGGTTTGCAAAGGGTGTACGACCCAAATTGCCGCGACGGCAAAAGCCAGCCACGGAGCTTTCCGC
>JAYZEI010000019.1:0-14720 GCA_036337375.1 Planctomycetota bacterium
TGCGAGCGTCGCGGGAAATGCCACATAGCGAAATCGCATCTTAAACTCCTTGCGCCGAAAAAACCGGTTTTCTATGAACTCTAAATAACCGCCGATGAGGAACTGCCTCGATCGATCGCACCAACATGCTCGATCGATCGCACCAACATGATAGTACCCGGACATTCCGCTTTCCAACCGTCCGTCATTGTCCGTCCCGCACGGGTATGTTTCGCTGCCGCGGTGAATGTGGACGTGCCGACTTCCGGCCAGGTACCAATCATACTGCCGCTCATCGCAACACCCCGCGTTGTTAAAAGAAACGTTTCCGCCTCCCGGTTTTGTGCAACGATTTTCTACAGTGCCGATCCTCTCGACACTCGGACTCCGATGTACTGAAAGGTGTACAACTTGGCGTCGCGGATCGGGAAATACGTTTGAATTTTGCTGACCGGCAACCGGCACCGATGCCGCCGCGGCCCGGTTGGCACCTGGCGGCCCGATTCGTGGCACCGATGTCGCCAGCTTAACGATTTGGGGTCGGCGGGCAAGAAAAAAGCCCGATACAGTCCCAGCGTAAACTGCTATCGGGCTTAACCTTCCGATGTCGGGGCGGGGAGATTCGAACTCCCGACCTCCTGCTCCCAAAGCAGGCGCGCTAACCAGGCTGCGCCACGCCCCGATTGACGAACCGCCAATCGTAGCCATCCGCACGGTCGTTTGCAATTCGCATCCGATAGGCCGTTCGGAGCCGGACGGATGAACCGTTCTCGCGTAGCCGATCGGGGGATTTATGTGCCGTTTGACAATTGGAGCCTGCAGTCATACACTTGTTTTAAACGACCGTTTTAGTAGGTTTTCCATGGCCGACGCCCGAAGTCAACTTTTGATTGCCGCGGGCGAAGTGTTCGCGGAAAAAGGGTACAAGGCGGCCACCGTACGCGAAATTTGCAGTCGCGCGCACGTCAATCTGGCCAGCGTCAATTACTACTTTGGCGACAAAGAGCGGCTGTATATTGAAGCCGTCAAGAATGCCCGACGGTTGCGGGAAGCCGAAGCGCCCCTACCACCGTGGTCGGCAGATACACCGCCGGAAAACAAATTGCAGACGATCATTTTTACACTGCTCCAGCGGATGCTCGGAGCCGATGCCGCGCCCTGGCAACTACGGCTCATCCAACGGGAGATTATGGAGCCGACCAAGGCTTGTGAGGAAATGGTGCAAGAGGCATTTGAGCCTTACTTTCAAAATTTGCTGGAAGTACTCAAGGAGATGCTACCCCCCGAAATATCCGCCACCCAGCTTCATCAACTCGGGTTTAGCGTAATCGGCCAGTGCGTATTCTACCGCGCTCACGACAAGATCGTCTCGATGTTGGTTACCGACGAGGAATTAGCGGCGCGATACCGCCCCGATCAACTGGCGGAGCATATTTCGCAGGTGACTCTAGCGGCTCTGGGTGTTGCCCACAACTTTGCCGCCGATCCATCCGTTCCACCACATGATTCCACTTAACACCAGTGAGTCCCAAAAACGGATACGCACCATGAAATCGGTTATGTCTGTCCCGCAGAGCGTGCTGAATTACGTAATTCCTATTTTAATCCTTGCCGTCGGAGGCATCGGATTTGTCGTCTTGTCCGGGCTAAAAAAAGCGCCTAATACCAAGGCCAAGGGCAAACAACCACCAAGCGTTGAAACCCGTGTCGTCGCCGCGAATGACGGTGCTGTCGAATTGCAAGTTGATGGCGAAGTAATCCCTTTCCGCGAAGTCACTTTGTCAGCGGAAGTGGACGGGCGAATCGCGATCAAAGAGGAAAAGTTTCTCGCCGGCCGCTATGTCGACCAGGATGATCTACTACTCGCAATTGATCCGCGCGACTACGAGTTCGAACTGCAACGACTCGCCGAGCTGAAAAAGCAAGCGAGATCCAGCAAAGACGAAGTTGTGAAAGAGCAGCAGAACACCGCCAAATTGATCACATTGGCTGAGGAAAGTTGGCAGTTGGAGAAAAAAGAGTTTTTGCGCATCCAACTGCTCCATCGTCGGGGCGTCGCAACTGAATCGGAATTGGACGCGGGCCGCCGACGGGAGCTAACGGCGAGAAGCTCCCTACAGACACTTAAAAATACAGATCAACTTCTGATCGAGCGCTTTAACCGTCTGAACAGCGACGAAGCGCGAATCGCCATCGAAATTAAAAAAGCCGTACTCGACCGCGAAAGAACCGAGATTCGCGCGCCGGTTAGCGGCATCGTCATTGACGATCCGATTGAAAAGGATGCCTACGTCACCCGCGGCACGGTGGTCGCGCGGATTGAGGATACGACTAAGGTCGAAGTGGCATTTAACATACGCCTTGATCGATTACGTTGGCTGTGGAAGCGCGCCGGAAAAACCGAATGGCGATCACCCGAGGGCGGACATCGATTCTATGAATTACCACCGGCGGATGTTGACGTGGTATTGGAATTTGATGACCAGCAGTTTCGCTGGCAGGGGCAACTGTCTCGATACGATGGTACGGGGATTAATGCCGCCACCCGCACCGTACCGTGTATTGCAGTCGTCGACCATCCGCGCAATGTGAAGTCAGCCGGTTCGGAGAAACGACAAGACTTTGCCGCGCCTCCGGCGCTAATGCGGGGGATGTTTGTGAAGTTAATAATCTCCGTCCCTTCAGACGTTTCACTGCTGTCAATTCCCGAAGCGGCAATTCGCCCCGGTAACAAGGTGTGGGTCTACCGCGATGGAACACTTGACATCCAAAGCGTCCGTGTTGTGCATGTCGTCGCTGGTAACGTGTTAGTCGTCCAGGGACAATCGACGTTGTCCGCAGGCGATCGGGTGATCGTTTCGCCTCTGGCAATCGCAGTCGATGGTATGCCGATTCATCTTGCGGCGGACCGAAAGTCGGATGGCGGCTCCTCGCCCAACAACGAGGGATTGCAAGAATGAGGCGCATTGTTCGCTGGGCGATTCACAACTCGCCGGCAATGAACATTCTGATGATCGGCTTGCTTGTCATGGGCACTCTAAGCCTGGTGAACATGCGCCGCGAGGTGTTCCCCGAATTTGAATTGGACATCGTGCTCGTCTCCGTTCCGTATCCCGGCGCGAGTCCCGACGAAGTCGAAAACGGTATTTGCAAGAGGATCGAGGAATCGCTCTACGCAATCAACGGCATAAAGAAGATGACCTCGGTCGCCAAAGAAGGTTCCGGCTCGGTCGTCTTGGAACTACTCCCCGAGGCCGACGCGCAAAAAATAGTTAATGAAGTCCGCTCCGAAGTTGATCGCATTGCCACGTACTTTCCCGAAACGTCCGAAGACCCGCAGGTCCAGGAAATCACCATGCGCGAGTCGGCAATTGAAGTCGGCGTCTTGGCGCCGGAATCGACGGGACAAACCGAAGAACGCGAACTGCGCGACGTGGCCGAATGGGTCCGAGAGGAATTATTAAACCTAAGTGAGGTTTCCGAAGTTCAATTAAATGGTGCCCGCGACTTTCAAATCGACATCGAAATCGACGAGGACACGCTGCGAAAGTACGGCCTGACGCTGCAAGAAGTGGCTGCGATCGTTCGCCGGGAAAACCTCGAAATGCCTAGCGGAATGCTACGCAGTCGTGGCGAAGAGGTGCTGCTCCGCGGAAAAAACAAACGATTCTTGGGCCGCGAAATTGCTGAGTTGCCCTTGGTGACGGACCCTAATGGGGTTGTCTTGACCGTCGGCGACCTGGCCGATGTCCGCGACCAATTCGTGGACGCCACGGCGATCAACAAGGTCAACGGCCGCGAAGCGCTGGTGTTGACCGTCAACCGCACCAAAAGCGAAGACTTGCTGGCCATGACCAAGGCTGTCCGCGACCAGCTGGAAGAACTTGAATTGCCGACCGGATACGAGTTTGAAGTCTGGGGAGATCGTTCCACCGACGTGCGAGATCGACTCGATATGCTCGTCAATAACGGGATTATGGGACTGGTACTCGTGTTTCTCGTATTGGCGGCGTTCCTGGAATTACGGCTGGCATTTTGGGTCGCGCTGGGGATTCCCGTTTCACTGCTAGGCGCCGGTAGCGCACTGCTGTTTGGCGGTCAGACGCTCAATATGCTATCGATGTTTGCCTTCCTGATGGCGTTGGGAATCGTCGTCGATGATGCGATTGTAATCGGCGAAAACATTTATTCTCATCGCCAGATGGGTAAGAAATTCGTCCGCGCCACAATCGATGGTACTGCCGAAGTGATGCCATCGGTCATCGCCTCGGTGACAACGACAATCATCGCTTTTTGCCCGCTATTGTTCGTCGCGGGTATCATGGGAAAGTTCATAGCCGTCATGCCCTTTGCGGTCATTGCGATGTTGATCATTTCGCTGATCGAAAGCGTGCTGATCTTGCCATGCCATCTTGCGCACGAAGACAATCTATTTCTTCGCGCTTTGGCGGTAGCTCTGCGACCGTTCTATTTTGTCGTTAAAGCGTTCGCGGCGATCAACCACAAAGTATCCGGCTGGCTGTCGTTGTTTATTGACCGTGTCTACACGCCGACTCTGACATGGTCTATCCGCAACAAAGCGGCCACTGTAGCTACCGGGCTGGCACTATTTTTTATCGCACTTGGATTCGTAAGGTCCGGGCTTGTTCCCTTTGTTGTTTTTCCGAAACTCGACAGTAATTATTTGCTAGCCAAAATTACATTTCCAGACGGAACGCCGGCCACGGTCACCGACGAAGCGACCACGCGAATCGAGCAGGCATTGTGGCGCGTCAATGCTGAAACGGAAGGACCGCCAATTGTCAAATTGGTCCACCGTAAAGTTGGACAGATCACCGGCAACGGCAATCCTGCCCGAGGAGGCGGCGGATCGGGCAGCCACGTCGGCATGGTTATCGTGGAACTGGAGGACACCACCGTTCGCGAACAGACCAGCGAGGAAATCACCGCGATGTGGCGATCGAAGGTCGGTATCATTGCCGGTGTCGATAGTCTGACTTACGGCATTCCGATGTTTGGCCCCGGCGGCACGCCCATCGAATTCAAGCTACTTGCGGCGGGAGAAGAAGTCAGACAGCTTGAAGAGGCGATTGAAAAATGCAAGGCGAAACTCGCGACTTACGATGGTGTATTCGACGTCGCCGACGATTCGCGGCCCGGGAAGTGGGAACTGCAGATCCGCGTCAAAGACCGTGCCAAATCTATGGGGATCAGCCACGCCGAACTGTCGGAGACAATTCGCGCAGCGTACTACGGCGCCGAAGTGATGCGGCTGCAACGCGGAAGGCACGAGGTAAAACTTATGGTGCGGTATCCAGCCGCACAGAGACGATCGCTGGCCAACTTCGAGGGCATGCATATCCGTGTACCCAACAATCAGCCAATTTCGACTTTGTCCGGACGGGGTGACCGTGCAGGTGTGCTCGGCACGGGTTCCGGTAATAACACCGCAGCACAATCCGCCCCAACCGACAACGTCCTCGAAATTCCGGTTACTGAATTGGCGGAAATCGACGTTGTCCGCGGTTATTCGGAGATCAATCGACTGGATCGCTTGAGGTCGGTCACGATCAGCGCCGATGTCAACGAAGCGGTCGGCAACGCCAACAAAGTAATTACTGAATTGCGTGAACCGGGCGGATTCATGGACGAACTGTTCGCCGAGTATCCCGCCGTCAAGGTGCGGTGGGAGGGGCAGGAGGAACAGCGGCGTGAGTCGATGAGCAGCCTGTACCGTGGTGCGGTGGTGGCCATCATCGTCATGTTTGGCCTGCTCACGCTTGAATTCCGGACATATCTGCAGCCGCTTTTGATTTTAGCCATCATTCCATTCGGCATCATTGGTGCAATCTTTGGCCACGCCGTGATGGGGTTGTCGCTGACGTTGTTCAGCTTCTTCGGTCTGGTTGCACTAACGGGCGTGGTGGTTAACGACTCGATCGTGTTGATCGACTTTATCAACCACAGAGTCCGCGGTGGTATGCCGGTGGATCAGGCGCTAATCGAAGCGGGCCGACGACGTTTTCGGCCCGTGTTGCTCACATCGATGACAACCATTGCCGGCCTGTTTCCGATTCTCATTGAATCGTCATTTCAAGCGCAAATTTTGATTCCGATGGCAACCAGTCTAAGCTTCGGACTGCTGCTTGCCACGGTTGTCGTTCTGATCATGGTCCCCGTATTATGCGGCATTTACTATCGGCTGCTCCCACCCGATCTCGGAGGCCAAGGACCTGGCGATGACGACCCTCTGATCACCGATCGTGTCGACGGCAAGGAATTGGAAACGGTCGGAATCTATTCCTCGAATGAAAAACCGTCGCCGCCCCTGCGGGAAGCCTGAAAGCAAGACGAACTCCCATGCTAGCTTGCGCTGCTGACGCTGACATCACTCGCCTGACAAATTCGCCTTCGCGCCAAACTGCCATTTACTTTTGCCGTTGACGCTCGCTATTTTCTGTCGCCTCTAGAAAGCAGCAATAACTAATTTGCAGGTTGCAGTTCATGACAAAAAATATGCGCATGCTGGTTAATGTGGCGGCAGCCGGAGTCGTTACGGTGATTGCAATGCAGCTGGCCGGCGGCGTACTAACTGCTGAAAAGGATGTGAATGGAAAAACGAATTTCGCGGTCGAGACGCAAGTGTTTGTTGCGGAAAGTCAGAAGCCGTCGAGTTCGAATACCACCGTTTTTAACGACGGAGTGATCTATGATTACCCCCGCGGAGAAAATTCAATCACCGTCCTGGACACGACGACGCGCGAAATCGTATTGCTGGACCCGGAACTGCAGGTCAAGACCCGGATCACGCTCGATCAGTTGAAACTCTACGAATCGTGGCTCGCAGACATTGCCCGCCGACAGGACGATCCGCTGTTGCGATTTTGCGCCGAACCCGATTTCAAAATCCAACAAAACGACGACCAAATGTCGTTTCAAAGTCCACTGATAACGTATACGGCAACGCGTATGATCGCCCAGAAAAAAGAAGCCGTCGAGGAGTATCGACAGTTCACCGACTGGTACGCGCGGCTCAATAGCCTGCTGAATCCCCGCGCACTGCCGCCAGCGGCCCGATTGACGGTCAACGAACATTTAGCACGGGGCCGTGCCGTGCCCGGCCGTATTGACCTGTATCTCGCTCCGCACACGCGTTTTGGTGGAAATTCCCTAAAGGTACGAAGCGTTCACCAGTGGCGCGACGTCACCCCCAAGGAGATGGACCGAATCAATGCGACACAACTTCAAATCAAGAATTTCCGCACGGTTCCGCTAGACGAATTTCGCCGTCAACCTAATTGATAAACCGCGAACACGCTTCAAGTATTTCTGACTAGGAACGGTTATTCTAAATGCAGCGGCAGGAAGATATGTTCCTTTTATGCAGACTTGCCGATTCAAGTGTTTGATACAAAAACACTTTGAAGAAAAACCACCTTAGCGACGGCCTACCTGATTTAAATTTCGCATTAAGACAACCTAACTTATCTCCCCTAGGCTGCCGATAGCTCTCTTTGTTGGCACTCGTCCCACTTTCTCTGACCCGCACGCCAAGTGCAATTTTGCGCAACGGTCGTGCCCAGTAAGGAGACACTGCATCATATGTTGACAACTTGCCTTCGGCTCGAAACGCTCGAGGAATTGCGCGATTACGTCAACGCGGCTATTTGTGATTATGAAGAATTGGAGGTTGGTGCATTTCAGATGACAGAACGAATCCTAGTACGGAGCGGATCGCCATGCGGCGTCTTCTTCTGCATCCACGGACCAAGACAAGTTAAATTCACTGCCATTTGGGAAACTGACAACAACACAATTATTTTTTACGGTTCTACCGGCGAAAGAGTCTTTCGAACCCGATTAACGGATGCTCCTACGTTGCTCGAAGCAGCTTAACGATGCTGGAGATGACTGTCTTTCGACTAAAGCGGCAGCGTTAACGAGATTGGTACGACGGATACGGAGGCCACGTCGATGTTGGTTCTTTCAAGAAAAGAATGCGAACGGATAAAGCTGGGCGACTCCATCGTCGTCACCGTGTTGCGATTAGGCCACGACAAAGTCAGACTGGGCATCGAAGCACCCGACGACATCGTGGTTCTTCGAGATGAACTAGAGCCGCACGACGACGCTGCGACCGCGAAAAGTCAAAAAAACGCCCCGGCAGCGGCACAACCAAAAGCGGCCTAACGTCCAAAGAAGCCAAGACTCCCGCTGACCTGCAGAAAAACAAAACGAGGGACCACACGGTCCCTCGTTTTAATTGCAGTATTCTCTGCCAAAAGTGGGCTAGTCCCGTGGACGCACCACTCCGGTCAAACCGCTGTAATCTTCTCGATCTTCCTCATGCCACAATGGAAGTCCATTCTGGACCCGGGCCGCCAAAACTTTGAGTTTTTCGGAGGACCCGGCCGGGGCCTCGGTTTTCTCAAACTCGTCGGTCTCCAGAGGTGAAAAATCTTCGTCATGCCCAAACGTCGAAATCGCTGAAAATACGTTACGCATCAAAACTGCTTTCCTTCCTCTCCCCAAAACTGAAAACTTCCTGCCTAGAAGCTCACGATGAACGGGCCGTTGTAAACACAACGCCCAAAAGGCTTGCGATCGGCAGGTAACAATTACGCTTAGACCAAAATAGGCGGGTGGTTGGCACCACCAAGACCGTCCATTATTTCCGGTCTCATCTGAATGTCAAGCAAATAGCCGAAAATTTGAAAAATCTCGTTATTTGAGGATTCTGACTGTGAAAAGCGACAAAACAGGGAGAGTTTGCGGGCTGTCGTCAACGCCAAATTTGAGCCCGAATTGTTATGATGGATGCCGCGGGAACCGAACCGATGGACGGTGAATGCTTCCCCGTCGCAACCCAGGGGTTCCCTCCGCCCCCCCCAATGAACATGAGCAACCAAGCTTGGCTCCAGCGGATCATCCGATTGCAACCGCGGTCGCGGGGCTTTCATTTGGTCACCTCCGAGATCCTCGAATATCTTCCGGAACTGGCCGAATTTAAAATCGGCACGCTGCACGTTTTCATTCAACACACCTCGGCATCGCTCTCGATCAACGAGAATGCCGACCCCGACGTGCCGCGTGATCTAGAAATGGCCATAAATAAAATCGCACCGGAGACACTTCCCTACCAACATACGATCGAAGGTCCTGACGATATGCCGGCACACATCAAGGCGTCGATGCTCGGCAGTTCCGTGACCGTCCCCGTTGGCGACGGTCGGTTGCAATTGGGCACGTGGCAGGGCATATATCTTTGCGAACATCGCAACCGCGCAGGCAGTCGGCAACTGGTGCTCACCATACACGGCCAGAAATAACCCGACGCTGTTTCGCGGCTCATGCGGCAGAGTGTCTCGCCAGTTGGTCCAGCCAATGCTCAATTACTGCATTGACATGGGCGTTGCGATCGACATGACTCTGCACCTGCAAACAAATCTCGACGCAGCGGATCGAATTGTCGCATAGCGCGTGGCGATAAAACTCGATTGCTGTCTGGATCGCCAACGACAACTTCTGTCGCTTTTCGGCGGTCGTACTTTTGGAAGGTTGCTCGACAAAGTTTGACACCGAACGGATTACGCGAATGGTATCCAAAGGTGTTTCGGCCAGGCAATCAAGAAAATCGCTGCGGAATTCCCAAAGACCTTCTGCGGCCAAATGCGTTGCTCGCGTCAGCCCGCCATCACTAAGTTGAGCCAGCCGCTGCGCTTCGTCGGGGTCCGTTGTCACTTGATTTTGGACAAGCAGGCTCGCGATGATATCCGCGGCTAGCGGCTGAAATCGAATCACTTGGCAGCGGGAACGGATCGTCGGCAATTGCTTGTCGGCACTTGTGCCGATCAGGATCAAAACCGATTTCGGCGGCGGTTCTTCAAGCATTTTCAAAAGGCAGTTCGCTCCCGCCTCGTTCAGGCAATCAGCGTCATCGATGATACCTACCTTGCGGCCGCCCATGAAAGGCTTCATCGACAAGTCGTGGCAAAACCCTTCGTGAGAGCGATGGTCTCGATCGCCAATGAGCGTCTCGATCGGGATCTCCTTTTTGTCCCGCGGCAGCGACACCCGCTCTAGGTCGGGGTGCGTGCCCGCCAGGACCTGCCGGCATGCGGGACAGCCGCCGCACGGGCTCATTTCTTGGGATGGTACTTCACTGCACAACAACACCTGGGAAAATCGCTCGGCAAACGTACGTTTGCCAACACCTGCCCGGCCCAGAAAAAGATAGCTGCCGGCAAGCCGCCCGCGCGCCAAACCGCGACGAAACCTTTCGACGATCGTATCGTGTCCCTCAATTCCCAACCAAGCCATGATGGAGGGCATTATAGGCGACGTGTGGCGCCGCGCGGAGGCGGCTACAATTCAAACTCTTCGTACTGCGCGCCGCAGGCCGAACTGTAGGCCACACGCATCTGGCGGCGACGCGGAAAAAATTGCAGACACGCCGTCGTGCACCAGTAGTCGCTGTGCATGCAGATCGTGTTACTGCTCGGCTCGCCGTTTTCGCCGTGATCGGACATCACTTTCGTCACGGCCCCCGCATCAAGCGGCGAACGAGATGCCAGCAACCGTTCAAATCGTGCGTTGCGGCACTCCGACGAAGAAAGTACACGCTTGCCCCGCAGCGGCGAAGGTGCCTTGCTCGTAAAAACCGCCGTTGGGCCGACCTCAACTTCACGCATAACGTCGGTCGAATAACAGTTCGAATGGAAGATCCTGTCTTCGCCAGCCTGTGGCCGCCGCAATTCGGTGCGCGTCGCCGAGAGTTCTAACGATCCAATGTCGCCTTCCGCATCCGCCAGCATCAACACTCCGGATCCCCAACGCGGCCGCGAGGCAATCCACTCGGCCGCTTCGGTGACGGTCGTGCACCCCTGCAGGGCTTCGCTAATGGCCATCGAGATCAAACCCGACGGTTGCTCGTTGTCGGTTGAGTACGCGTAGTTGTAGGTGATGCAAAGCCCCGCTTCGTTCATGCCATCCACGGCGCCGCACATCGGTGCGGTGGTGAATTCGAGCGACCGCAATCGGTCTCTCGGCCGGCTTTCTCGCAACATATAGAAGGGTTGAATCAGTGGTAGATAATCGAAATTGTGAGCGACGATCGGTTCTCCAGTTGCGGCCATGGCCCCCCGCACGGCAAACGCCGAACAACCGCCCAGCGGCGGCGTGACCGTACATTCGCCGACCGAACACATCATCGCCTCCAGCGCGTTGAGCAGGTACACCTCCTCAACGCGGACCCCTGCGCCTGCGGCGATGCCGTGCAGACGCTCGCGGGCAACAGAAAAATCCTCGGACAATGCCGATTCGAGCATCTGCCGCGATTTGCGGCCGGCAATCCTCCGGAAAACTTCGTGCGGCAGCCACCAGGGCTTGCTCACGCAAAATGCTTCCAGATTTTTCAATGTCTGCGGCGCGGTAGCCAACACCCGCCGCACCGCAGCACCCTGCCCGCATCCCATTTGGTGCGGTGTTCCTTCACAAACGACCGGCGGTTCGACTTGGGCCTCCTGAAGCTGAACATTACGGATTGCTGTGACCGACATTTCGCCTATTTGATTGCCTTGATCCAAATATTGCGGAATTGTATTAACGCCGACGCGGAACTCCACTGCTTGGACTTGGAGTTATAACCGCCGTGATGTTGCAAAACGATCGGACCGGTCGTACCAACACCCGGCATCGCGGCATTGTCGATGACCGTCTTGCCGTTATTGACGATCGTGACATGCTCGCCCGTCATCGTAATGTCAAACGTATTCCACTCGCCGACCGGCTTGTCGGCGTCTTCTCTAGGCAGTGCGCCTTTACGAATCGCGGGATTCTTATCGTTGTGAAATGCCCAAAGTTGCCCGGAACCGCAGGGCCAACACCAAAGGTTCGTTTGCGACTTGCCGCTGCCGCGGAGGAAAATTCCCGAATCGGCATTGGCCACGTCCCGAAACAGCGGCTTGCCGGCCCCGTCGGTTTTCTGCGAGCCGTCCGGGTTGAATAGTTTTGCGCGGTATGGCTTACCAACCGTCCGCTTAAACCGCCATTCGATGTGCAATTTGTAGTCACCAAATTGCCGTTCGCTGACCAGATTGCCGCCCTTGGCCTCGTAGTCGATTACGCCGTCGACAACGCGCCATGTATGATCGCCGGCAGGCGTCTTCCAGCCGCTGAGGTCACTGCCGTTGAACAAGCGAACCCAACTGCGATCGGGCGGCGTCCAACTTTTGACCGTCTCCTTCTTATCGGCAAACAAATCACCGCCATGGCACGCGACGACAACCAGCACGATAAGGAACCGCAGGTGACAACGTTGCATCCGTATCATAATTACTCTCCTGGAACATAGTGGTTTGGAACACAATAGTGGTTTGGGACAATAGTGGTTGGATTACTGCTGCGGGCGGCCTCCAGACTCACTCTTTTGAATCGGCGTCGCGGTCGAACTCAAGCAGTAGTTCATCTCTGCGACTACGCAGCCGCTTTGCGATTTTCGGCTGAGAGTTAAACAGACTTTGCTTTTCGTAAGGATCTTTCTGCAAGTCAAACAGCATTTCTTCGCCAAGATTGTTATTAAGATACTTCCAGCGGCCGATCCGCACCGCCGTCCAATTGCCGCGTTCCAATTCCGAGTGCATCCCCAACTGCCAAAATAGCTCTCGTTGCGGCAACGATTTTTGACCGAGTATTACACCCGTAATGTCCTCGCCGTCCAACGCCAGTTTGTCGGTGTTGATGCCGGCCAGACTTCCGAGTGTCGGAAAAATATCTAGCGCGCTGCAAACTTCGTCGCATGTCGTGCCTGCCTTGATGCGGCCGAACCACCGCATCAAACAGGGCACGCGGATGCCGCCCTCGTAAAGCGTTGCTTTATCGCCGCGGAACGGCAGGTTACTACCGCCGTAGTCGGGATCGCCACCGTGATCGGTCATGAAAATGACCAACGTGTTTCTCTTCAAACCGGCATCGTCGATCGCTTTCAATACGCGACCGACACCATCATCCAGAGCCACAACCATGGCCGCGAACTGCCGCCGCAAGACGTCTTTGATTCCACGCACGCGGCGCATGTCGGCCGGATGCGGCTGCATGATATTGACAACTCGTTTGTTCTGCGCATCCCAGCCCTTGCCAAAGTGGGGCGCGTTATAAGCCAGATGTAAGAAAAACGGCTTTTCATTTTTTTGAGATTTGAGGAACCGAACGGCTTCATCCGTAATTAGGTTGGTCGCATAGCCTCCCTCGTCGATCCGCTTTTCATCACGGTACCAGTCGGGCTGAATTCCGTACCGCATCGTGAAATAATCGATGCAACCGGCGGTGTGTCCGTAAAAAGAGCTGAAACCATGCTGCGTCGGCAGAAACGAATTGCTTCCGTGTCCTAGGTGCCACTTGCCGATCAAGGCGGTACGATAACCGTTTCTTTGCAGCAGGGTCGGAAAGGTCAATTCACCATTTTGAATACCGCGCTGTTTGTCACGATCGCCCAGAAACATCAGCGCGTGCAGCAGACGGTCTTGCGAGCGCGACGGCATGCGACCCGTCAGCAACCCGTACCGCGACGGGGTACAGATCGATGACGCAACGTACCAAGCATTGAATTTCAACCCGTCGCGCGCCAGCGAGTCGATATTCGGAGTCAGGATTTCACTGCCGTAACATCCAACGTCGTGTATCCCCTGATCATCCGTGAAAATGAGGACCACGTTCGGCTTTTCGGCGGCGGTCGGCGCGGCCAATCCCGCCAACAAAATTACCGCATTTGCAAATGGTCGATACATTGCAGGGCTCCGCGCATCCTCAGCTGAATGCCGTGCATTATGACCGAACTGGTCGGAAATGTCGCGGCTCGGTGGTGACTTGCGCGGGACTTTTCCGGGCGTTATGATATGGCACGGGAATCACAGGAGAAAAACGGAGTTCTCCATCATGGACGAACATCTCAACACAATCGTTGGCGGCGATTGCATTGAAGGCATGAGCGGGCTGGCTGCAGGCAGCGTCGATCTCGCGTTCGCCGATCCGCCGTTCAACATCGGCTACGACTACGACGTTTACGACGATTCACTTGAGCGCGAGACTTATATCGCCTGGTCGCGGACGTGGATGGCCGCAGTTTACCGCGCGCTCAAAGACAGCGGAACGTTTTGGCTGGCGATCGGCGACGAGTACGCCGCCGAGTTGAAACTCGAAAGTCAAGAAATCGGATTTCACTGCCGTAGTTGGGTCATCTGGTATTACACGTTTGGCGTAAATTGCTCCAAGAAGTTCAGTCGCTCGCACGCGCATCTGTTTCACTTTGTGAAGGATCCAAAAAAGTTCACGTTTCGCGACGACGACCTCGATAATCGCATTCCTTCAGCGCGGCAGCTGGTTTACAACGACCGACGGGCGAATCCGCGAGGACGATTGCCGGACGACACCTGGATTTTGCGTCCCGCCGGCACGGCCGGCGAACTGAGCGCCGACGAGACCGCTTGGCAACCCGACGAACTGCCGCCACCCGCGGACGCGGATCAGACCTGGGCGTTGCGGCCGCAGGATCTCGACGCGTGCTTTCAACCGGACGGCGACACCTGGTATTTCCCTCGCGTGGCCGGCACATTTAAGGAGCGGGCTGGATTTCACGGCTGCCAGATGCCCGAACAGCTTTTGGGCCGCATCGTACGTACGTGTTCCGTCGAAGGCGATCTGGTGCTGGATCCATTTTCCGGCAGCGGAACAACACTGGTCGTTGC
>JAYZEI010000020.1:0-4175 GCA_036337375.1 Planctomycetota bacterium
CCTAAAGAAAACGGCGCACTGATTATCGTGCTCTGGAGTGCCGTTGTGTTGCATGCCCGCTGGGGTGGGTTGGTCAAGGAACGCGGCCTGGCGGTGTTGTCCGTAGTCGGAAACATCGCCACGACTTGGTCATGGTTCGGTGTCAACGAATTGAGTATCGGCAAGCACACGTATGGATTTACCGAAGGCCGTTTGTCGGTGTTGCTGCTATTTTTGCTCAGTCAGGCTGTTATTGTCGCTTTCGCATCGTTGCCAAAGAAGTACTGGTGGCCGGATGGCGACCTGTCCGAGAATACCAACGCATGATCCGCGCAAGAAAACAGGCGGTCGTGCTGAAGCAGCACGACCGCCCGTTTGAATTGGTTTAGGCTAAAACCTGCGTTATCGCTGGGCCTGAGCCTGAGCCTGCGCCTGAGCGGCGGCGGCAACGGCCGGCTGAACGCGCTTCTGCACGTCAGTTTCCAGAACGCCAAAGGCCGCTTCGTGCCGTTGGACCGACATTTGCAGCGCGGCGAGCAGTCGCTTGGCCGTGAAGTAGTTCAGCACCAAGCGTTGGTTGATCCGGATCGACTCGGTTTGTGGACCGATTGGCTGAGAATTCAGACCGACGTCGATGATTAGTTCTTCGGGCGTGCCCGTGACGCGGCAGAAATTCGCATAACTGGTGACCGCGCTGTCGTCATCGACTTTGACCTGAGTCCGAACAACTTGTTGCTGCGGTTGGGCCTGCGGTGCGGCTTGCGGCTCAGCTGCCGGTTTTTGCGCTTCTTCCGCTTGGGGGGTTTCTTCTTCTTTTTTTGCTTCGCTTTTCGCCATGAAAAATACTCCTAAAAAATACGTGTGTTTCGGGGTCGGAAGTTCAACTTAGGCGGAATCCCGTTCTTCCGCAAGCATCCTGTTAAGGAATTAGGAAACTCTAGCTCACGCGACTGCGCAGTGTGTCGAAACTACCCCCCTAAATCTTACAAAAACTACCTAGCCATCCCCGCTTTTCACGGGGATCACGAAACGGAGCAATTGGACGAGAAGAAAAATGACCAGCGTGGCGAGTAGCAGGTAGGGGATAACGCTCAATGCGGACGAGACCCCGCCCCACTGCTGGACTTCGGCCACTCTCGATAACACTGCGGTGACGATCATCAGTAACATTCCGCCGCACAACAGGGCGCAGCCCAACGAGGCCATCGTGCCTTTGAAGGCGTTCGCTTCCCCGCGCCCTTCATAATTTAAGTGGACCAGTCGTTTCTTTTTTAGGCTTTTTTCCAGCGCTTCGGCCAGTTCCAGGCTGCGGGTCGCATCATCCCACCGTGGCCGCGAAACGGTAGCCGCAGTTGCGGCCGCTGGAGTCAGCTTTTTGCGCAATCCGTCAAGCATACTCCGTTCGATGGCAGTTCGATCCCAGGACTCTGTTCGGGCCGGGGTGCCGGTGAGACGAGTTTCAAGGGTATGTTGACCATCAGCGATCGTCAGTTTTGCGACGCCATTTGTACCATTAATCGAAATCGTTGTGCCGGCGTCCCGCTGAAACGGCTCCACCGACCAATGAACGAGAATTCCTCGGGGACCGGTCATTTGTACGTTGGTCGGCACGCCCATTTTCCCGGTTGGATTCAGTGACATCCCGCCGACGCTGCTGAGATCGCCAACCAGCGGACGAATGGTGGCCATGTCGCAGGCAAATTGACGCAGCAGCGATTCGTAATCCGTCTGATTCGAGAAGCGGGCAATCCGGGCTTGTTCGATTGTGCCAATCCCTTCGGCGGCGGATTGATTTGTGGGATCCGCCGTCGAAATCAGGGCGTCAATCGCCGGCTGATCGCAATCTGGCCATACGGGGACGATGGGGACCCGCAAGTTTTCTGTGGTATGCTCGATTTCGTAATGCGTCAACAACGACAGATTAGCCGGATGAGAGAGCACAATCGGTTTGCGGAATTCGGCTAAATGACGGATCAGCGCACGAAGTTCCGTTTCGTCCTCGACAAACCCGACCAAAATGGCGTCCATCGCCGTATCGAACAAATCGTTTCGTACACCATCAGCGTGATAGACAATTTGGCAATCGTCGCTGCTCTCGATCAGTCGCGACAATGTTGCGCAGTGCGGATCGCTGCCGAATTTCGCAAAGTTCATCGTCGCCTCTTCACGGGCTATCTGTAGAACCGCATTTAAATAGCTGTTGCGATGTTAGCCCAATCTATGTCGGAAGTGAATTCTGTCGCATTAAATTTAAGCTCGCCCAGGATCGGCGGGACGCACCTCGCTTCGAGTTCGCAGCGATTTGATTCCCCGCTGCGATCCGCTTGCGGTGCGATGTTGTTGAGTATAACCCCTGCGATAGGGATGCCGTCGCCGTAGGCCGCCGCAGCGATCAAAGTCTGCAGCGTCTGATTGATCACGCCTAACTGATTTACGGCAACGACGACTAGCGGATAAGCGAATTCTTCCGCTAAGGTGACATTGTAGTCGTCGTCGCTCAGCGGCGACATTAAACCGCCGGCTCCCTCGACCAGCACGATGTCGCAACGATCGGACCAATTACATATTCCATTGCGTATCAAGTCCGTGTCGACCGCCCGGCCCTCCTGCCGTGCCGCCAGATGCGGAGCAAGCGAAGCCTCGAAACGTTGCGGACACACGTTGTCCAACGCGCCCGGCCGCCCCGCCGCCTCCCAAAGCAGTTGTGCGTCGTCCGCAATCAACTCCGTTCCCAGCCGACGGCAGCCGCTGGCCACCGGTTTATAGACGCCGACCCGGTTTTCCGCCGCCACGAGCCGCCGCGCAATCAACGCAGCAACGTACGATTTGCCGACGCCGGTGTCCGTGCCGGTGATAAACAGTCCGTACCTGGGCCGGTTTTTCATGAAACTGCGCCGTTTGGTATCGATTGTTTCTTTAGTTGCCGCGCGTCGTAATACCACAAGAAAACAAAGATTGGCAACAAAGCCAAGGCCGCCCATTGATAAATCGTCAGTGTCCACCAGGCTTGCGGCTCGGGCCTGACCCACTCGCTGAAAAACCGATAGACCAAGTAGCAGATGATATACGCCTTGATAAGCTGCCCCTGCAGTAACCGGCGGTGCCAAAGGACGTACAGCGCGGCGGCGGCGGCCGCGTGAAAGATAAATTCGTAGATCTGAGTCGGGTGTCGCGGCAGGTCGTCGCCGGAGCGCGGGAAACTAACAGCCCACGGGAGTACTGAATGCCGGCCGAAGCAACAGCCGGCGTGGAAACAGCCGAGCCGGCCGATCGCCACGGCCGTGGCCACGGGCATGGCAAAACTGTCGCCTGTTTTGATCCGGATGTCGAGCGACCATTTCGCCAATTCGACCCCCAGGTATCCGCCCGCCAGCCCGCACATGATCGTCTTCCCACCCGAAAACCACGCGTGCCCGCCGGCGCCGGCATCCCCGTAGGCCAGCACAAATGGCAGTTTCGCCCCGAGCATGCAGCCGCAAAACGCGCCGATGCCGATGCCGAGCTTTTCGCCCCAGGTAAGCGGCAGGCGTCTCTGCGTCAGGCGGCTTATCGCTGCGCCGACGGCGATCGCCAAGACCATAATCCCCGCGTATATCCAATCCATGCGCCGCTCTTACTTTGTCGCCGGTATCGCGCCCGTTGAGGTTCGCAGGGCCGGCAGCGGCACATGTCCTTCGCGATACAAGACGTTGTACGCGCAGAAAGGAATGACGTGGCCACTGGGCAGGACATGATGGATGCAGCACTTCATCAACCGCCGCAGATCGAAGTTGTAAGCATCCAGAAACGACGTGATCGTGACCCGCAGCACATCGGCGGCCGATAACTGTTCGGCCAGGGCACGATGGAGAAATTCGCCGACGATGTCGTCGGCGTCGTGCGTGTCGCGGCCGGGTGAGAGGTTTGCGGCCGCGGTCGATCGTGTGAGCATAGTGATTTCCGAGGGTTCGCCGCTGCAGTCGCCGTCAGCGCAACAGCCCTGCCGGTCGAGGAGTTGCTCGATGACCTGCCTCGCACGGGGTTTGTTGAACATCAAGCCGTTGGCCAGTAAATCGAAATTCTCACGAAAGTTAATCAACCGGGTCAGCGGTACGGCGCCGTCCGCGTGCCGGAACAGATAGGCTAATGTGTGGCAGTTCGGATGAGCGCAGGGTAGCGGCATGAAGTCGTCGGCCTCGAAGAGACCGTCGGTTTGC